>NZ_VBVZ01000011.1 GCF_005863185.1 Pseudomonas edaphica | reverse complement strand
CACTTGGCCCATATTGGAAAAGCTCTGTTGCGGCAGGCCGGCGTTGTCGAGCAGCGTCATGGCTTCGGCGAAACGCTCCTCGTCGACCACCACTTTGAGCTGGCCGTTGTCCTGGGTCTTGCGCTCCGCCGGGATACCACCGCGCAGCAGCACCGCGACCATGGCGTTGGCATCGCGCTCGCTGAGGTTGGTATAGAGGTCGGTGTTGCACGCCTGCAACAGACTGGCCAGCAGGCCGATCAGCAACAGGCGCAGGGCGCGGTTTGGGCTTGGCATGGCGTTATTGACCCTTGAGCAGCGTGTTGGCGGAGCCGGAAATCTGCGTTGCACCGCGCACCACCATCTGGGTTTCGATGGAGTAGTCGAACATCTTGCCCAGGGAATGGACGATCTGGTCGACCTGCTGCTCGCCAACTTTTTTTCCCGACTCAGCCTGGGGAGAAGCACTGGCCGTGCGGATTTCGGCCTGCGCGGGTGGCGGCGCCGAGGGGTTGTTGGTGAGCAAATCCGCACGCTCGGAGAACGCTCGCGAACGGTCGATAAAGCTGTTCATGCGCTCCATCAAGCCCGAACCGATCTGGTGCGGGCTGGCGCCCTCGGGCATGCCCTTGGCGGTGTTGGCCATGTGTTCGAACAGGTTCTGCGAGGCCCCGGCGGGCCCCGCACCGGCGGACGGCGGCAAGGCCGTGGCGCCGGCGGCGAGACTGATAGTCATAGGGGCCTCCTACTCGTCGTCGTCATCGGACATGGCGTCGTTCAGCAGTTCCTGCATCTTCGGCATGATGATGAACTGGCCGCCGATGGTGACGGCCTGGGTGATCAACGCATCGTTGAATTTGGCGTCGTCGGCGTCCGAGGTGTCCGCCGGTTTGTCGGCGGCCTTGGCGTTATCCACCGCGGCATTGAACTTGGCTTCAGGGCTGGCGCCACCGGGGGCGAGGTTGCTGTCTACGGCCGTTACGGACATGGTGCTGCTCCTTTACTGGGTTGGGGTTTCGGTACTGACTTGCGCGCCGCGAAACACCCGCACACCCCGCTCGCGGGCCACCGGGGCGGCCACGGCGTTGGGTTGCAGGTGATCGACGTGCTGTTGCACCAGCGCCAGGTACGGCGGTGGCCCGGACACGAACACTTCATCGCCTTCGGGGCCATTGCGCATCGACAGCTGCTGGCCGAACACATCAAGGGTGTTGAGGTAAGCCTGCAATTGGTCGAGGTTCAATGCGTTGGCCTTGAACAGTTTTGTGCCGATCTCATCGTTGGCGTTGAGGTACAGAAGGTTGCCGTCGAAGTACCAGGTCAGGCCGTTGGTGTTGCACAGGGTTTGCAGGAACTCACCGGCGCTGGCGGCGCGAATCGTGCTGCGCGCCTTGCCGCGCACCTTGTCCGAGAGCACCACGGGGATGTCGAGGTTGTGGCCGAACTCTTCCAGTGCGCCGCGCACATCCTGGTCGACCAACACGTAGGCATAGGGTTTGGAAAACCATTCGGGCGCTTCGGCCGCGTGGGCCAAACTGGCGCCGAACAGGCATAGGATGGCCATGAAAAATATGCTTACATGGCCTGCGCCTTCGCCCGACGAGTTGTGACGATGACCAAGAATTTCCTGCTTGCCAGTACCCTGCTGTTGGCTGCCTGCTCCAGCAAACCTGCGACCGATTCCGACAAGTCCCTGCAACTGGCCAACGACCTGAACAAGCGCGGCGATTACGCCAGCGCGGCTGCGCTGTACGAGCGCGCCACCCAGCAACCCGGCGCCGGCATCGACCTGTGGCTCAAGCTCGGCCAGGCCAGGCTCGACGCCAAGGACGCGTCGGGCGCCGAGCGCGCCTTCCAGCAAGCCCTGGGTTTGGACGCCCGCAACGCCGACGCCCTGCTCGGCCTTGGCACCGCGCAGTTGCAACTGGGCAAGACCCAACGCGCCGTCACGGCGCTGGGCCAGGCCGCCGAGATCAACCACCTGCCGGTCGCCTACACACGCCTGGGCATCGCGCAGGTCTTGAACGGCCAGGCCGTCGCCGCACAAACCGCCTTCGCCCAAAGCCTCAGCCTGCAACCCGACAACCTCGACAGCCGCTGCAACCTGGCCCTGGCTTATGCGCTGGGTGGGCAATCGCAACAGGCGCTGGACACCATCGCCCCCGTCACCCAATCGCCCCGGGCCTTGCCACGGCATCAGCGTAATGAACTGTTGGTGATGGTGTTGGCGGGGTATGAACAAAAGGTTGCCGGGCTGGCGCTGGATGATATTCCGGCGGCTGAGCGGGCACAGTTGGTGACCGAAGCCAAGCGCATCAAAGCGATCAGTGATCCGGTGGCGCAAGCCAAGGAGCTGGGGTTGGTGGACCCGCGCTGATACACGACCAACCCGCTTTTGATCTGGCTTGTGATCTGGCTTTTGATCTGCTTTTGATGTTGATCTGAGTCGCCCCGTTAAACCACGCTGGCCGAACGCAGGCTTTGGAGCGAGGGTAACCCGGCAGGACGCCGGGTTAGCCGCGCTGGGCCAAGGATGGCCCATCGCGGCGGCCCACGCTCCAAAGCCGGAGTGAGGGTACACCGAGCCTAAGCGAGGTGCCGAGTGGTGGTGCGAAGACCTTTTGCTTACTTTTGGGTCTTTCCAAAAGTGAGCCGCTGTAAGAGCGGAACCATAAGTGGCCGTTACTACAACAACGGATATGTACGCCGACTCACCGCTATCGCAGCGGTGCGGCGATCCGACAAGCCAGCTCCCACAGTTAGACCGGGTAGCTTCAGTTGGGTAGTGGTCGACCATGAGGCCGCTTTCGCGAGCAAGCCCGCTCCCACATTGGGGCCTCATTGCTGGCCTCCTGCAGCGCCGGCCTTGGCTTCCTGCTGGTCCTTGCGCCGCTGCAACTGCTCGCGGTCGAACCCTTCGATATACACCTGCGCTGCCCGGCCCACCGGCGCGGCCATTGCTGGCCCGGTCGCGCGGCCCTGGGTCAGGTCCTGCTTGCGCTCGACCATCTGCATCAGGTTCAAATTGTTCGCGCAGCCCAACGGCAAGGTCGGTTTGAAGTCTTCATCCAACCCAATCTCATCCTTGGCCGCCGGTTGCTGGCACTGGCTCGGCACGCCATCGGCGCGGTATTCGGGCGAGTAATACGTCGGCGCCAAATGGGTCTTGCAGCCCACCAACACCAAGGGCAACAGCATCAACACACGCAAAACAGTCATGGCAGGCCCCTTAGTCAATTCATGTAGAAACCGAACGCCCCGCCGCTGCGCGGTCCGCTGGCTGCGGCGGTGGTCGGTAAGGCGTCCAGGGGCGTGGCCAGACCGCGACCGCGTACCGGCTCGACCAGGTACGGGGTAATCAGGATCACCAGTTCGGTTTCATTGCGTTGGAAGCGCTTGGAGCGAAACAGGTTGCCGAGGATCGGCAGGTCGCCCAGCAATGGCAGTTTTTCGATGTCCTGGCTGCTCTCGCGCTGGAACAACCCGGCGATGGCGAACGTCTGCCCGCTGCCGACTTCCACCCGCGTGTCGGCGCGGCGCACGCTGAAGGACGGCACATGGAAATTGCCGAAGTCCACAGTGCCGCCGCTGACCACGCTGCTGACTTCCGGGCGCACTTGCAGGGCGATACGCCCGTTAGGCAGCAAGGTCGGGTTGAACAACAACGACACACCGAAGGACTTGTATTCGATGCCCACCAGGTCGCGGTTGACCGGCACCGGGATCGCCACTTCGCCACCAGCGAGGAAGCTCGCGGTCTGGCCGGTCATGGCGGTGATATTCGGCTCGGCCAGGATCTGCAAGATGCCATTGGCTTGCAGCGCATCGAGCATGCCATCGATATTCACATTGCCGGAACCGGTGCCCGCCGTCGCCAAGCCACCGGCCGTCGCTGCCGCCAATGGGCCGCCCGTGATCAGGCCGAAGGAAAACGTGCCGTTATTGAACATCGCGTTCCAGTTCACGCCGTAGTGCAGCAACTCGGAACGCGACACTTCGGCAAAGCGCACCCGCAGGTTCACCTGGGCGGCACCGGCATATTCGCTGGTGTTGATCGCGCTCTGGAAACCTTGGCCCTGAGGGTTGAGCAGCGCGTTGAGGTCGGTGGCCTCGGCCACCGAACCGAGCGTGCCCTTGGCAATCAGGCGGTTGCCGGCGCCGCTTATCTGCGCACCGTTGCCGGGGTGCAGGGTCTGCATCGGCGTGGTCACCGCCTGGCTGTCACTGCTGACCGAAAGCGTCAGGCTGGCCAGTTGTTTGCCGTCGTTGCCCAGGGCTATCAGGCTGGTGTTGCCCGGCGCCTTGCCGAAGATATAGATAGTGCCGGGCGACACCACTTGCAGGTCGGCCACATTGGGTTCGGCCACCAGCACCGAATCCACCGGCGCCACGAAATGCAAAATGCGCCCTTCACCGGACGCCAGGTTGATCGAGCCGCCAGCACCTCGGGCAATGTCCTGGGCCTGACTGGCACACGCAATCAAAGCGAGTAACAACACACAAAAACGCATCATGAGGCAGACGCCAGGGGAGTGACAGAAGCCGCAGCAGGCGCGCGGCGATTGGAAATATCGGTGAGGCTGATGGTCACCAGCGCTTGCAGGTTGTACTCGGTGGCCAATTCGCGGAACGACAGCACCGCCAGTTCCAGCTCGCCGCGCAGTACCAGGCGACGCAAGCTGCGGCGCAGTTCCGGGTGCACCAGCAACACGGCGCTGTTGGCCTCACGGGTGTTCTCGCAAGCCTGACGCAGTTGCGCAAGCAAGGCGCGGCTGACGTCTTCGGGGATCAACTCGCGCTGCGGCTCCTGGCGACGCAAGGACGCACGAAGCTGGTCTTCCAGGCCCGGCGCCAGTACCAGTGCGCCGATCACCCGGTTGCGATCCGCATACTGATGACTGATCTGCCGCGCCAGCGCTGCACGCAAATGCTCAGCCAGGCGCCCGGCATCAGTTTCACGCGCGCCCCACTCCACCATGGCTTCGAGCAAGGCGCGCTGGTTGCGGATCGACACGCCTTCGCCGACCAGCAAGCGCAGGGTTTCGGCCACGCGTTGCAGCGGCACCAGGCGCAGGGCCTCTTTGACCAGCTCGCCGTAAGTGGCTTCGGTGCGCTCGAGCAACAGACGGGTTTCCTGGATGCCGAGGAAGTCCGCGGCATAGCGGCGCAGGCTGCGTTCCAGCACACCGCGCAGCACTTCGTCAGGCAGCAAAAAGCCGATGCCGGCATTGCGCAAGGTGTCTTCGTGCTGACGCTCGATCCAGTGCGCAGGGCGGCCATTGAGCGGCGAATCGGCTTGTACGGTAGCGATATCGAGCAACTGCACATGCACCGGGTCGTCCTGCAACAGCAGGCAGTTGATCGGCAATTCGCCCTCGCTCACCGGCACGCCTTCCAAAGACACGCGAAAACTGCCCGGCGTGGACTTGGCTTCCATGTAGATGCCTGGCACTGGTACGTCCACGCCAAGCTCGGTGCGAATGTCGTGACACAGCGCTTCGACACGCTGGCGCAGCATCTGGCGCGGCGCGCTTTGGGACAGGCCGCTGCCGAGGGTCAGCAGTACACGGGTGTCGGGCAGCAGGTTGTCATCCTGTTCGGCCGGTACCTCGACCACCGGCTCAGGTGCTTGCACCAACGCTTCAAGTTCGCCCTGGGGCTGACGGGCCTGCCGGCGATACATCAAAAATGCCGCACTGCCAAAGGCTAAGGACAAACCGATAAATACCCAGGTCGGAAAACCCGGCAGCAGGCTTACGCCGATCATGATCAGCGCCGTCAGGCCCAGCGCACGGTAGCTGGCGCCCAGTTGCTTGATGATCTCGCTGCCCAGGTCGCCGGCCTCGCCGTCGCTGTTGACGCGCGTCACGACAGTGCCCGCCGCGACTGAAATCAACAGCGCCGGGATCTGGGCGATCAGGCCGTCACCCACGGTCAGCAGCGAATAGGTGTGCACCGCCACGCCGAACGGCATGTCGCGTTCGAGCATGCCGATCAGCATGCCGCCCAGCAGGTTGACCGCGAGGATCACCAGCCCTGCGATGGCGTCGCCTTTGACGAACTTCATCGCGCCGTCCATTGCGCCGAACATCTGGCTTTCCCGCTCCAGGCGCGAGCGCCGACGGCGGGCTTCGGCCTGGTCGATATCGCCATTGCGCAGGTCGTTGTCGATGCTCATCTGCTTGCCGGGCATGGCGTCCAGGGTAAAGCGCGCCGCCACTTCCGCGACGCGCTCGGCACCTTTGGTGATAACCACGAACTGCGCCACGGTGATGATCAGGAACACCACCATGCCGACCACCACTTGCCCGGCAATCACGAAGTCACCGAACGCCTTGACGATATGCCCGGCGTCACCGTGCAGCAGAATCAGGCGCGTGGTGGTGATCGACAGCGACAGGCGAAACAAGGTGCTGAGCAGAATCAGCGGCGGCAGCGCAGAGAACTCCACGGAGTGGCCGATGTAGAACGCTACGATCAGGATCAGGATGCTCAGGGCAATATTGAGGCCGATCAGCATGTCCACCAGGTAGGTGGGCAGCGGGATGATCATCATCACAATCGCCATCAGCATAAACGCGACGATGATCACGTCAGTGCGCTGCGCAGCCATGCGCGCCACATTGTTCAGACGATTGAGTACGCTCATGGGTTGGCCCTGCGTGCGGCTAAGTAGCGTTTGAAGCACTGGCGCGCTTCGTCCTTGCGCTCGCCGTACCACAGCGCACGCGCGCGCAGCAGCAACAGGCTGGCGGACTCACCTTCCAGCGCCACCAGGCGGTCGAGGGCGCCGAGTGCACGCGTGGCATCGCCACTGTCGGTGAACGCCAGCACCAGCGCGCGCAACAGCACGCAGTCGTGGGGCGCGACACTCACGGCAATCAGCAACATCACCAGCGCGCGCTGGGACTGACCATTGCGCCGGTACAGCTCGCCAATACCCTTGAGCAGTTGCACGGCGTCCTCGTTATCGCGGGCCATCAGGCATGCACCTGTGAGCGCTGCTGTTCGAGGTTGCGGCGCATCTCGATCTCTTCGCTGATCAGGTCATGGGCCAGGGCCTTGATCTCGGGCTCAGCGTCCAGGCTCGGCAGGATGTGTTCCATCACATGCTCCAACAGCTCCAGGGAACGCGCGCTGCCGAACAGCAGGGAGTCCACCCCGGCGGCGCTGGTGAGGGCTTCGAGGTCGCTGCGCAGCGAGCGGCGAGTTTGGGTCTTGCGGGTCTTGAGCACCGCTTCGAAGGCGGTGGCCTGGCGTGAATTGACCGGGTGAATCGCTTCGATAGGCGCGCTGCGCACATCACTGGGAATTAACGGGCGGGGTTCGACTTTCATGCCGGGGCCTGTTGATCGTTCCCACGCTCTGCGTGGGCATGCATCCTGTGACGCTCTGCGTCACCTTGCGCAGGGGTCACGCATTGCGCTGATTTCAGGACGCGGAGCGTCCGGGGCGGCATTACCACGCAGAGCGTGGGAACGATCATGTGTATACGTCCCATAGACCGACTCATAAGGTGAAGGTAAAGCGCTCATCGCCACGGGCGAGGATCACTTGGTTGTTCTCGATGCGTTCCAGCACCCAGTTGTCCGCCAGCGCAGCGCCGGGGTACAGGCGCTTGCCGCTGTCATTGATCACGTAGGGGTGGGCGCCGAACCACACGGCCTGGAAGCGCACGCGTGGGCTCGCGGCATCGGCACGCGCGGCAACGCGGGGGTTGAGCACGATCTGCTGGCCGTAGCGCTGGTCGAAGGCTTGTTGCAGGGCCAGCCATTGAGGCTTTTGTGACTGTTCGAAACTGCCCTCGGCGCTGAGCTGGCCGTTGCTGTTGGTGACGCTCACCGCATCCAGGCGGGCGGCTTGCAACTGTTGCTCCAGCCAGGCTTTGGCCTGTTCGCGGGACGGCTGTTTAATCGCCGGCACATCGACCACTGCCGCCGCCTGCGCCAACGGCGGGTCACTGCGAAAGGCCAGTGCCCCTGCACAGATAAACAGCAGGCCGAGCGCGACAATCCAAGGCGCTGATCTGCGCGGAGCGCGGGAGGGTTGTTCTGCCTCTTCAGGCAGCGCCAGGCTCACACCGGCGGTGCCGATGCGCAGTTGCAAAGGCAGTCGCGCGCGATGGCCATTGCCCCGGGGAATTCGCACAGTGCCGGCGACCAGCACCTCACCGCCCAAGGCTTCGACCGCCACATGGCCGCCCTCAAAACGCAGGCGCAGGTGCAGGCCGGCGATACCGGGGTCGCTGAGCACAAGGTCGGCCGCGAGGTCCGCGCCGATGGTGTAGACAGGCTGATCAAGCACCAGGGAACTGCCCTGGTGCAAACCGGCGGTCACAGTGAGGGTCGGTGCGCCAGTCGCAGCCACCGGCCCCAAAGAAATCAAGGCTGTCATGTGTGGGTTTGCCCCCTTGAAAATGTGCAACGGGGTCAAGAATCAGCAGGTAAACGGGCAGCGCCAGCGCCGCCCGTTTGGCAAATCAGTTCTGCGGACGCTGTTTGGTGGCGTCGAGCTCAGCTTTTTTCGCGGTGCTGATTTCGGTGATCTTGGCCGACTTCTCGATAGCCATGTTGAAGGTCGCTTCCATCTTCGCGATAGCGTCGTCGGCGCCGCCGGCTTTTACTGGTGGGACATCAGCCATGTTCATCTCCTTGCATCGATAGGGAAGTTATTCAGTTGCGCAACAGCAAGCTGAAAGTATGCAAACCCGGTAAATGCCCAAAACGTCAGACAGTGAGCGTTCGAACCGTCGTTGGTTTGCATGGGGGCCATACTACTCACGAACAAAACGCCTTCGTTGTGAAAGCTTGTGAAACGTTTCGGCTACAAGGTGTGAATTGTTTGGCTCAACCCGGCGTTGAAAAAAACTCATGCCGGTTCGCCCGCGGAACTTTTAGCGAAACGTTCAAACAAGGCCAAAGCCCCTTATTACGCGGCGTTGCACGCACACCCCGACATTCTCTTGAACAATAGCCGGCAGGTTTACAGCGTAAAAACGCGCAGTCCGTCACGACGTCGACGTCTTTTTTGTATCGACTTCACATTTTTCGCTAATAGCCTTTTGCCCAACTTCGCAGATATTTCCATTTGTAACAAAAGCGACTTACTCATCGCGTTTCATAGCTCGGCGCGAGCGACCTTAATGCTCGCGGGCAACTAATTTCCTGCGCCTGATTAGTACAGATGCACTAATAGCTAAATAGTCAGTGTGCAGGCCCTGATATATGAAACAACTTCCAGGTGAGCATGTATGCCAGCGATCCCAAGTAGTCGTGACCCTGCGCAAACACCAGGCACAGACGGCTCGCAGAAAAAATTCGAAACCGCGTTGTACACCGCCGTCAACCAGCCGACCTTCGACCCGTCGAAGATCCGTGGCCCGTCGATCCCACTGCCCTATCAAAACGTTCAGGCGCCGGTGAACAACAGCATCACCTACACACCGTTGGGCAGCGACAAGCCAGTCACTCTCAAGCAGAGCGACAACCCGCGTCTCTACGAAACACTGGTCAACCAGTACAACACCCAACAGAACGATGCGAGCTTCGAAAAAAACCTCAGTGACAGTAAAGCGGCCGGCTACACCCAGGCCGATGCGAGCACCGTGGCACCGGGGCTGAGCAACTACACGGCCATCGGCAGCCCGACTGAACTCGGCCCCGGGCTGATCCGCTATGAGACCGCCTCGGGTGACAAGGTGGTGGTCAGCCAGAAAGACACGCCGCAGCTGTTCGATCAGGTCAGTGGCGACTTCACCAAGCTGTCGGCGATCAATGCCAGCGGCGCCGAAGGCTATCGCCTGGCCGGCCCCAACGAGAGTATCGACCCGGCCACCCATATCGGCCCGCCCGAGGAAGTCGGGCCAGGGTTGATCCGCTACCAGACCGCGTCCGGCGACAAAGTGATCGTGTCCCAGGACATCACCCCTGGCCTGTACGACCAAGTCGCCAAGCTTTACGCCGGTACTACCGGTGCCGCAGGCGCCTCCGATACTTCGTGGATCGACAACTCGTCGTTC
Source organism: Pseudomonas edaphica (assembly GCF_005863185.1). Taxonomy (GTDB): domain Bacteria; phylum Pseudomonadota; class Gammaproteobacteria; order Pseudomonadales; family Pseudomonadaceae; genus Aquipseudomonas; species Aquipseudomonas edaphica. The sequence goes on along the minus strand of NZ_VBVZ01000011.1, from coordinate 16,995 downwards.
GGTGTGGCCGGCGCCAAGGACTGGAACAGCATCACTGGCAACCCCAGCACGACACCGACCAAAGAACAACTCGACCTGAACCGCCCGCGCGCCGCTGCGCAATTGCTCTCGCAGAACTGGGACGCCTGGGGCCTGCACGGCGCGCCGATCGACTTTGCCAACCCGCCGACCAGCTTGCCGCCCGAAGCCCAGGCCGTGCTCAAGTACGTGGCCAGCAGCCCGAACCTGATGGCTGCGCTGGACAGCGGTGGTCGCGGCAAAGCTGACAATGTGATTACCCATTCCGACGTTGACCATTTCATCAGCAACACCAACAGCGATATCGGCGCGGCGGCGAAGTCCTATGGCAGCTTTATGGGCAGCCACCCAGGCGACTTGGCCAAGGCCAACGCCAAGTCCGCCGCCATCGTGATGGCCAACGAAAGCCTGGTCGCCAGTTCCGGCACTGCCATGCGTCCAGGTGATAACCAGCGCAGCAACGACGGCATGATCCGCCCCGATAACCTGCAAGCCCTGGGCAGTGATTCGGCCTTGAGCAACGAGCTGACCGGCGCTGCAGCAATGTGGTCGCGCCCCGGTCTGTTCCACGCCCTGGAAACCGGCGGTGACAACCCCGCCACCGGCAAACCCGACAACATCGGCACCCGCGACAACATCGGCGCATGGCTGGAGAAACAGGCGCCGAAAAACGACAGTGACACCCTGACCTTCCTCGACGGCGCCGCCACCCGCGATGCCGTCGCCGGTGTGGATACCTCCAAGCTCACCGCCGATATCCTTGCCAACCCGCAGAACTACACCGGCGAACAAAAAGCCGCCGTGATGGTGCAACTGACCGATGCACAAACGCGCCTGCTGGTCAGCGACTACGTCGGCAACGCAGGCTTGATGGACAAGTACACCTCGCCCAACTGGGGCCTGAACCCCAACGAAGACAAGATCAAGGCGCAGCTGCAAAGCGGCATCGAGACCCTGTCGGCAGACCCGGATGTGCAAAGCTTCCTGCAGAACAATCGCGGCCCCGCGCTCAGGGATATCGTTAGCAGCGACCCGAGCATGAAGGTCGCGATGCAGAACTACTTTGAAGGTGGCATCGAGTCGGGCAAAAACCTCAACGACAACCTCAATGCCAAGGACCAGAACGGCAAGCAGATCGACATGGGCATGGGCCTGCAAAACGCCGCCAACGACGCGACGATCGCCAACCTCGCACTGGGTGGCAACGGCCATGTGGACCTGACCAAGGTGGCGGCCAACGCCGGGCAAAGTGACGCGATTCTCAGCTACTACAAGAACCAGCTGGTGACCGGCAAAGCCTTCACCGATGCGGTAGCCGGTGGCCTGGACCCGACCGTGGCGGCCAGCAGTTTCGCCGCCAGCACCGCGTCGGCCCAGGCCTTTCTGGGTGACAAGGCCACGGCGGATGACGCGGCGACCTTGCAGGTCAACTTCAACGAAAACCTCGGCGATGCGTTGCTCGGCGGTGCGACCACCGACACGTTGAACGTCACGCTCGGCGATGGCAACGGCAACTTCGACGACGCCAAAGTCACCGCTGCGATCAACGACGCGCAGCAAAAAGACCCCGAGATGTTCACCACCTCCGACGGCGGCAAGATCGACCCGGCACAGGTGGTGTCGATGCTGCGGTCGGTATGGGACATCGGCCGTCAGGGCAACAAGATTGCCGATGCCTTGCCCAAGGCTATCGAAGGTATGAAATTCGGGGATGTCAGCCCGGCGTTCAAGCAAGGCCTGCTGCACATTGGCAGCGCGGTGTTGATGAGCGGCGTGCTGATGGCGCGTTCGGCCAGCGGCAGCACCACCCCGGTGGCGGATGCCAACCGCGTATCGGCGGGCCTGCAATTTGCCGGGTTGCTGCTCGAAGGCGGGACCAAATACGCCAAGGAAGCCGGCTATGGCGTCACCTGGGTCAACCGCCCGGACGGCGGTACCATTGGCGATTTCCCCGGCAAAGTGCCGGTGGGCAAAGGCCCGCTGTCGGCGCAACAGATCGCCAATATCGGCGCGGCGGGCAAGATCATCGGTTCGGCCGGCGGCATTATCGGCGGCGTGATCGGGATTATCGGCGGGGTCGACTCCTTGAAAAAAGGCGACTACCTCACCGGCAGTTTCTCGGTGGCCACCGGTGTGCTCGGCACAGGTGCGGCCGTCGCCGGCCTGGTGGAAGCCGGTGCCGGTTTGTATGGCGCCACCGAAATCGGTGCAGTGGCCGGCACCATCAGCGGCATCCTTGGCGGCGCCACGGCGATTCTCGGGGGTATCGGCAGCGCGTTCCTACCGTTCGCCCTGGCCGATGCCCATGGCAAGGCGCAAGACGCGTTCTACGGGCAACTGACACCTGTGCTGCAGCAATACGGCCTCACCGGTGGCCCGACGATGGATGGCGATTATCCGGCTGACCCGATCCCGGCGATCAACACCTGACTCTCCCTGGCAACCCGGCGTAAAAAGGAGCCGCGTCGGGCTGCAATGTCCACGCACAAAGGTTAACTGACATGACGTACTCGACTCGCAGCCACCTCACCGATGACGCCTCTTTCGGCATTCACTTCGGCCCGTTCCAACTGCTGCCCCACCGTTATCTGCTGCTCAAGCATGGGCAACCCGTGAACCTGGGCAACCGCGCCCTGACCTTGCTGATCGCCCTCGCCTCCCGGCCTGGTGAATTGCTGCATAAACACCAATTGCTCGACATCGCCTGGCCCAGGCTGGTGGTGGAGGAATGCAACCTGCGCACACAGATCAAGACCCTGCGCCGCGCGCTGGGCGACGATGACTCGTTCTACATCGCCACCGCAGCGGGCCTGGGTTATCGGTTCGTCGCGCCCACCTGGTTGGAACCCGAGCCGGTGCAGGTGATGAAGCCGTCGGTGGATGGTGACGATAAGCGCCAGTGGGTGGCGTGATCTACGCCCCCACACAATCAAACTGTGGGAGCTGGCTTGTGTGGCGAGGGAGCTTGCTCCCGCTGGGGTGCGAAGCGCCCCCAGGATAGCTGCGACTGCTGCGCAGTCGAACGGGAGCAAGCGCCCTCGCCACAGCCCCCCACACTGTTTCAGATCTGGGGGATCAGACGAGTGCGCTCACGTCCAAATGCCCATCCTTCACCGGTGGGCACCAGTAGTAGCCACCGGTCAGCGGCGTACTGATCCGATACAACCCATCCACAATCCCGTCTTCCAACCCGCTCATGCGCCGCAGTTGCGCTTCAAACGCATCGAAGGAATGCCCAAACGCCAGGAACATCAACCCCGCCTGGCCGTTCTCGGCCCACGGCATCGAGCGGCGCACCACAAAGGCTTGCGGGGTAAAACTTTCCTGGGCGGTGCGTTTGGTGTGAGCGGATTCGGGGGCGTCGTCCAGCTCTTCGTTATCGCCATGGCGGCGGCCGATGATGTGGTCACGCTCCTGGGCGGGCAACGCGGCAAAACCATCGAGGTCGTGTTGCCATTGCTGGATCGCGGCAAAGCTGGCGCCGCTGTCGGTCAGGGCGGCTTCGACGGCGGCGGCGTCGTGGGGGTTTTCGGTGCCGTCTTCGTAATCGGTCAAATCGAAGCCGGTTTTGTAGCGGAAGCCTTCGGTCATCTGCACCAGCCGGAATGCCGGAGCCAGGGCCTTTTCAAATGCGCGGCTGCGCAGCAGCAGTTCACCGCGATCCACACCGTGCAGCCACACCCACAACGCCTGCTGGGTGGACGGGTTATGGGCGCCTGGGCCAGTAACGGCGGGGAATGCGCGCAGCCCTTCAATGTGCGCGCCGAGCGAAGTTACCAGCGGCTCGCCAACACCGACCACTGCGCCCGCGTCCGCCAACTGCACCAGCGCGTCTAACGCGGCGGGTACGGCTGCCAGTGCATCAACGGCAAAAAACAGATGGCGTGCCTGCAACGGCACCGGTGCGGCAAGAATGCCCGGCTGGTAGTGACTCATGTGAACTCCTTCTGAAAAGCCGCGCAGTTTAACCGGCCAGCGCGGGCTTTTGCTCAAGGTTTTCCAGATCACGCGGTTCCAGGCCCAATTGCGCCTTGAACTGCGCCCCAGCCTTTGGGCGTGACCCGCACCGCACGCGAATCCCTGGCGCTGATCAATCAGGCGTGCGCCACGGCCTGCTGTATGGCCTGCTGTTTGTACTCAGCCTGTATTTCTGGGGGTCTCGCCGCTGCGCACCGGCGTGGCGTTCCTGCCACTGACGGTGTTGGTGAGCATCGGCAGCCTGACGGCCGGCGAGTGCGTGCGCGCCTTCGTAACGCGTCTGGCGCTTGCCACACAGCCCTTGGATGGGTGACTCTCTAGTCATGTTTTGCAACTATTCCAGGGGTAGCGATATGACCACCAGTAACCTGCTCGCCCAGCTGTTTCCCACCGCCGCCAGCGAAATTCCCGAGCAATTCCGCCTGGCCGCGCCCATCGAACAGCGTGATTACCTGGTCGACGGCCAGTTGCAGGTGTGGAACGGCCCGCTGGCCAAGGTGCAAAGCCCGGTGCAACTGGGCGATGAGCGCGTACACATCGGCAGCACGCCGCTGCTGGATGCCGACACCGCCCTCACCGCCCTGGACGCCGCCGTGCGCGCCTATGACCGCGGCCAGGGTGAATGGCCGACGATGCGCGTGGCCGAACGTATCCAGCATGTCGAAGCCTTTTTACGACGCATGCGCGAACAGCGCGACGCGGTGGTCAAGCTGCTGATGTGGGAAATCGGCAAGAACCTCAAGGACTCACAGAAAGAATTCGACCGCACCTGCGACTACATCACCGACACCATCAACGCCCTCAAGGAACTCGACCGCCGCAGCAGCCGCTTTGAGCTGGAACAGGACACCCTTGGCCAGATCCGCCGCGTGCCACTGGGTGTGGCGCTGTGCATGGGCCCTTACAACTACCCGCTCAACGAGACCTTCACCACGCTGATCCCCGCGTTGATCATGGGCAACACCGTGGTGTTCAAGCCGGCCAAGCTCGGCGTGCTGTTGATTCGCCCGCTGCTGGAGGCGTTCCGCGACAGCTTCCCGGCCGGCGTGATCAACGTGATCTACGGCAGCGGCCGCGAAACCGTCAGCGCGCTGATGGCCAGCGGCAAAATCGATATCTTTGCGTTTATCGGCACCAACAAGGCCGCCAGCGACCTGAAAAAGCTGCATCCAAAGCCACACCGCCTGCGCGCAGCCTTGGGCCTGGACGCAAAAAACCCCGGCATCGTGCTGCCCGAGGTCGACCTGGACAATGCCGTGAGCGAAGCGGTCACTGGCTCCCTGTCGTTCAACGGCCAACGCTGCACTGCGCTGAAGATCCTGTTCGTGCACGAAGCGGTAGTCGACAGCTTCATCCAGAAATTCAACAGCAAACTGGCGACGCTCAAACCCGGTATGCCCTGGGAAGACGGCGTATCGCTGACGCCGTTGCCGGAAGTCGGCAAGGTCGATTACCTCAACGCGTTGGTGGCCGACGCCGCGCAGCACGGCGCCAAGGTGGTGAACCCCAATGGCGGCGAAAGTCGCGGTTCGTTCTTCTACCCCGCCGTTTTGTACCCGGTGAACCCGCAAATGCGCGTTTACAACGAGGAACAGTTCGGCCCGGTTGTACCGATCGTGCCGTACCGTGACCTGGAGACCGTGATCGAATACGTACTGGACTCGGACTTCGGCCAACAGTTGAGCATCTTCGGCACCAACGCCGTGGAAGTCGGGCGGCTGGTGGACACCTTTGCCAACCAGGTCGGGCGTATCAACATCAACGCCCAGTGCCAGCGCGGGCCGGACACCTTCCCGTTCAACGGGCGCAAGAACTCGGCCGAGGGCACGCTGTCGGTGCATGACGCGCTGCGCGTGTTCTCGATCCGCACGTTGGTGGCGACCAAGTTCCAGGAGAGCAACAAGGCGTTGGTCAGCGATATCTTGCGTAATCGAGATTCGAGTTTCTTGACCACGGATTACATTTTCTGAAGACAGCGCCGCTCCCTGTATAAACAGGTCAGAGTGGGAGCTGGCTTGCCTGCGATAGCATCACTGCGGTCTGACTGAAAGACCGAAGTGCCTGCATCGCGGGCAAGCCCGGCTCCCACACGCGATCCGGTCCACCCTGCATAATGAGGCCACTTTAATACCGATGAACCTGCCCTTCTTCGCCCGGCGCCTGCTGCGCCCTTTGCTCGACCCCTACCGCCGCTACCGCCACGCCAAGCTGATCCACGCCGTGCGCGTGTCCATCGGCCTGCTGGCGACCATCCTGCTCACCACCGGCATCAACCTGCCCCACGGCGAGTGGGCCTCGGTGACCATGCTGATCGTGATCGGCGGCTTGCAGCACCACGGCAATATCGGCAAAAAAGCCGTGGAGCGCGCCTACGGCACCCTGATCGGTGCCAGCGTCGGCCTGCTGCTGGTGGTGCAACAGGCCTATTTCGGCATACCGCTGCTGACCTATCTGCTGATGTCGGTGGTGTGCGGGTTCTTTTCCTATCACGCCATCGGCAAAGGCGGTTACATCGCGCTGCTGTCGGCGATCACGGTGTTTATCGTCGCCGGCCACGGCGACAACCCGATCTCGGATGGCTTGTGGCGCACCGTCGATATCCTTATCGGCATCGTGTTGGCACTGGCGTTTTCCTTTGCCCTGCCGCTGTACGCGGTGTATTCGTGGCGCTACAACATGGCCAGCGCACTGCGCGACTGTGCGGCGATTTACAGTCGCATCATCAACGGCCAGTCAGTCACTGATGATGAACACTTCAAGCTGCTCAACCGCCTGAATGCCGCCATACTGCAACTGCGCTCGCTGATGCCTTCGGTGTCCAAGGAAGTGCGTATCTCGATGACCGAGCTGGACATGATTCAACGGCACCTGCGCATGTGCATCAGTACCCTGGAGATTCTTGGCAATACCCGGCCGGACCCGCGTGATGAGCAGGCAATGGCGCGGATGCAAGTGATGTTAAAGGCCGAGCACCGGCAGATTCGCGTGCAATTGGTGGGGATGGCGCGCGCACTGAAATCCGGCTTTACCGAGCGCCTGGAGCGGCCTGCGGTGCACGCAGCGGATGAAGCTGGGTTGGATGCACCGGTGCAAAGTGCATTGGATGGGTATCGGTTGTTGACGTTGCAACTGGTCGGCAATGTGGAGGCGATGCGGCAGTTGCTGGCGAAGACGGCAAGTCATTGGAAGATTTGAGTGGTGCAAAAAGGGACAGCCTACGGTTGGGTAGAGCTGTCCCGATTGTTCAGCGAGGAAAGATCATGTCAGGCGAGAAATGTAGGCCGAGTGAACGAAAAAATCGTTACCCCAGCCGCTATTCTGGTAATTGTGAAGGACAACCGCCTTTGTTCCGTTCGTCGAAACGCCAAAGTCTGCGGTAAACATGTACCAGGTATTTTTGGGCGGCACGATCGTACCCGACATCTGTACACCGCCTACGAATATCGCGAGTGAGGGATCCACATTGATCCCGCCCGATGGGGAATAATTAAAGATGTAGAATGAAACCCGATATCTATGGCCTATATAAAAATTTGAATTAGTCGTTACTACTACACCGGCATAATTCGATCGATCCGCATGCGTACGTATGTTCAAGCCTGATGCTTCAATACTGGCTCGATCTGCGTTATTACCTAACGCCCAAGGCCCTACTCCGTACATAAAACTAGTGGTCAGGGCGGCAAATGAATCAGACTTGACATACTGCGCCAACGGGAACACCAACGCTCGAGCTTTGTCCACACCGCCATTGAAGGCAACCCTCACCTCCAATTGAAACGTCGTACCACTAGGCAGTGCCGTCAGCGTGCCACGCAATACGGGCATATTGACAAAACCATTTTTTACTTCATCCACAGTGATGGTATGAGCGGGCACTATTTCCACCGACCTGCCACCACCAATAAGGTCAATCCATAGTGTTTGCCCTGCTTTACACAGTGGGAACGTGACCATGTCCGTTCGTGTATTGCCGGCAAAGGTATTCAAATCGATGGTGGTACCAGCAGCTTGATTATTGATCGTTGCCTTCGGAAGGTTAGCGGGCGCAATCGTAGTAACCAATACTGTCTGCACTTTCGACGGTGTTGTTTTCCCACCCCTCACAAGAAAACACTGCAACTGAATCACACTGTTTACACTATTGTGCACCACTTGAGCCGGCGTCAGATCAAATACCAGCGTACCACCCGCAGTGCCTGGAAGGGTCTTTGAATACTTAGTGCCGTCCTGGAAAATCCAATCCAGCGTAACGCTGTCCTTCACGGTTCCATTCGGAATCTTAACCGTAACGCTGGTGCTCTTTTCAAGCGACAACGGATCAACCGTAATCTCCTGCGCGGTGCTTGAAACACCGTTAAGGGTTGGATAAGGCAACTCCATGGGCAGTTTCTGAATAATATAGTTTGCCACTGGAAACGGTGTTGCCGTTTGCAAGCTAGGGATTTTTGGAAAGCTCGCCAAAAAACTGATCGTGAAAGGACTCCCCTCTTTGAGAGTATCCAAGCCCTCCGGAACCAGCATGGAAACGCCTTTTTGAAGTTCGTTCTCGGTAACCTTTTCGGCGATAACAACTTCCTTTATATACGCCTCGCCGTCCTCCAAGGTACCTTTGCACGTGCACCATTTCACCTCATCTACCAGCATGAAGTCCCACACAGGCACATTGATGCAAGCCCCTTCGGCTACTTGGTCAATCGGCAGCACTGTCGAGTGTTCAAACCCATCGATATAAGGGGTAGGCAGAACCTTGAGAGGCAGCAGCAGAATATTCAACGTCTCAAACGGGTAACTCCTTTTCCCCTTATTCAAAACAGCTGTCACGGTAATATTGTTGCTATCAGGACGTAGACCTTTTGCGATCACATCGTACGGAATATCCACATCGACGAAACCAGTCTTAGGGTCTACAGATGCTTTTCCCTCAATTTGACTGACATCATACTTGCCAAACCATTGCCAGGAAACCACACCGCCTATTACCGGCGAATGACCGATACGCAGGGTCGCTCCCTGAGTGACCTTGCTCGGTTTGAGCGTTCCATTGACCTTATCAGCCTCAAGAATTTGAAGTGGTTGGAGTACTACTGGCGGACCAACGCTGATCTCATGTTGTTCCGAATACAGGAACGTAGACGGTGAGCCCGGGGTTTCCACGTTATAGTAGACTTTGAAACTACTATTATTATTTGCCTTTAGAAAATCCAGGGGTATACGTATGCCCAGTTGCGTGAGGTTGACACCGGCTAGCGCCGCGCTGATAGAAATGGTGCCCGTGATAAAGTTTTGTGACGATGACGTTTCTCCAACAAAAGTATAATTCACCTTTTGCTTCTCGACCGTGCCGGTGTAGGTAATGAATGCCTCAATGTAGGTACCCGAAACGTTAGCAAGGTCCACGTTACCATCCAACGCATCTGGAACATGCATTTTTTGCAACTCTGCAATAACGTCTCCAATCTCGACACTCAATGGCTCTGACCTGCGAATAGAGCCCGGGCGACTTTTACCGTCGTCGGTTTGGTAATAAAGGTTAAAAGGCCCTTTTTTATCAAAAACTTGCAATTTCGCCTTGGCAAGCTGTCGTATATCCCCCTGTGGGCCAGCTATCTCTATGAAGGGAACAAGTTGCGAGCCGCCCGTTGATGCATCACTGGCATAAATAATTTCCACATTCTGCTCGTCGTGAGGCGAGTAGTAAGGCATTTCTACAGACGCGGTTGTATCGCGAGGAATAACCCTTCCCCGACACGGAGGAAGTAGCTTAACCGGCGGCATTATTGTCGGCGTGCCCACCGCCCTGATCAAAATACTACCGGATGTACCGAGTTCCACCCCCGCAGGCGTTTTGTACTTGCACGACACCCGGAACTGCCCTCCCGCCAACTTGGTGACAATACTGTTGGGAATAGGGACTTCTATAGTCCTGCGCCCCGTAGCCTTAATTATCGGCAAAAATACCGTTTCCACGTTACCAAGCTTATCCCTCGTTTCCAGCGCCACATGGACCTCATTGGGTGACTTAAGTACTACATTTTTTATCACTAATGAGACTTCTACGCTGAGAGCAGACTGACTGTGTTCGTCCAGATCAAGTTGTAAGGCAACCTCACCGGCCACCAAAAATATCGGAGCATCCACAAGACTGGTATCAAGTTCACTGATATATTCCAAGGGCATGGAATACGTATATTTTCCTTCAGGTTTGTTTTGCACCACATCTTCAACTGTGAATGCGAACCCCACTGTACCCTTCTTCGACATCTTGAGCAGATCTGCCTCCTCGATAGGGATCCTGATCGGCTGAGTACTTTTTGCCTCTGCGGGACTCACAATGTGGGTCACCGGCCTCCCATCAACGGAAACTGTGATTATGTCGTTCGAACGAATATTCAAATACGGTTGAATCAGGCACGTCAGGCCACCGGCAGCAACCTCCGCATTAATGATCGAACCCGGGGCGAAATCTTCGATCCACATAATGAAACCACTGTGCCAGGGCTCCCAAGGCCTGCGATCATACCCCCCCGGAATTGTCAACTTGATGAGCATCGTTTGAATCGGCGAGCGACTTTCATTCCCACTACTACGCACCACCCGACAGAAGTACGGGACGGCGTCGCCCTCTGCCAGCTTATTGGCTGGAACTTCAAAAATGTGATGGGGAAGACCATCTTTATCGATTTTTTCGATATCCTCAACCGTGAACTTAGTTGATGCAATCGCCTCCCCCAAATTACCCACGCGCAGGCCGAGATAATCGCTAGCCACCAGACCGGGCCAATAGGGAACTAAGAATAACCCGTAGGGATATAATGCGCGCCGGCCTGCTCCAATCTTGGACTTTTCAGGGTACTTAGCCTTGTTCGTATCTGTCAGATCGACGGTGAAACTATTAAGAAAAGGGGGGAGGAGGTCTTCTTCATAGGTCGCCATAGTTATCACCTTGCTGGATTAAGGCCGCGCAGGAAAGGCGCGACGAGCAAGGTAAATAAGGCGCTTGGAGCAATCGGCAAATCTACTGTCAGAACTGACAGTGGCGACGAGTGGCTGGCGCGTAGGTAAAATCCGACAGACCACGCGACCAGCGTAAATCTGTCTACCCCAGCCATTTTCTTACATTTTTTTCACGATTTATTCACATCCGCAGCCGTAGGGTGAAGCCTCATCCGTTACAAACGCTGCACATCAAAACCCGCCGCCCCAGCGGGTTTTTTTTGCTTTGGATTTAGGGATTTAACGTGCGGCTTTGGTGGCGGGCGCAGCGGCTTGTTCGCGAATGGCGCGCTGGGTGTCGAGCACCTTGGCCAGTGCGGTTTCCGCTTCGGGGCTTTGCTGCGGTACGCGAATTGCGGCCGAGACCAGGGTGATCAGCTTGGCCATGACCTCGGCATCCGTGGCCGGGCGGCCCAGGCTCATGGAGTTCATCAGCAGGCGCAGTTCAGTGCCGGCCATTACCCCGGAAATCGCCTTGAGGGCAAATTGCAGGCGCACGCCCAGCTCATTGCGTGGCAGATCCGGCAGGGCCAGGGCGAAGGCTTCGAAGAAGCGCTGGAACACCGGCTGGTAATGCACCTTGAGGTATTCCTGGATAAACGGCGAGGTGTCGCTGTACACCCGGCCCAGGAAACGGATAAATGATCGCCCTTCGCCGCTGGCCGGATCACTGCGCTCCAGGCCCATGGCCGGGGCGAACAGCACGCCGAGCAAGGTGTCGCAGTCGAGCGGGCCATCGGCCTCGGCTTCGCAGCGCGCGAGCAGCTCCAGGCGCTGCTCGTTGAGCGGCTCCAGGCGTTGCATCAGCAGGGTTTTCATCAGGGAGTCCTTGTCCCCGAAGTGGTAGTTCACGGCGGCCAGGTTCACCTGGGCGCGCTCGGTAATCTGCCGGAGCAACACGGCGTCATAGCCGTATTTGATGAAAAGAGCCTCTGTCGCATCCAGCAGTCGAGTCTTGGTAACGTTTGGAGCGCTGAGTTTCTTCGCGACCATGAAAGGTTCCACGTGGGAAATATTGTTTTAAAAAATAATTTGATTTTTTATACCGGGGCAGCCCTTCGAAAGCAAGTAGTGACACTGCGCCATGCTACGAAAGGCCTGTATAAACAGGCCTGTCGAGGGTAGCCGAAGGGATTTTCAGGCGCCGCAGCCGAACGACCGGCAAATCGTAACAAGAGGTGAAACCGCTCTACATCCATGGCTGGCGAAGCGCGTTGATCGCGGTTACTATTCAAACAATATTTTAAAAACAAGAAATAAAACCAGTCCGTGGCGCGTATCAGGCAGTTCCCGAACTTGTTACAAGGCTTTGCCGGGGGCGTGGCGATAGCGTCGAGACTGCAGGCGTAGTCATGATGACAGATACCCCCGCGCACCCAGGCTTGATCTCCCTGCAAGGCATCGGCAAGAGCTATCAGCTCGCCGGGCAACACCTGTCGATTCTCAATGACGTGTGCCTGTCCATCGCCCGCGGCGACAGCTGCGGGATTCTCGGCGCCTCAGGCTCCGGCAAAAGTACCCTGCTCAATATTCTTGGCCTGCTGGACTTGCCCGACGGCGGCCAGTACCACTTTGCCGGCCACGATATCTTCAGCGCCACACCCGATGAGCTGGCGGCGATCCGCAACCAGCAGATCGGCTTTGTGTTCCAGAGTTTCAACCTGCTGCCACGCCTCAGTGCCCTGGACAACGTCGCCCTGCCCCTCAGTTACCGTGGCGTGTCGCGCCATGAGTCGGTGGAACAGGCGCTGCGCATGCTCGCGCAAGTCGGCCTGGCCGAGCGCGCCCACCACCGCCCGGCCGATCTTTCCGGTGGCCAGCGCCAACGCGTAGCGATCGCCCGCGCGCTGGTCGGCAAGCCGTCGGTGATCCTCGCCGACGAACCCACCGGCAACCTCGACAGCACCACTGCCCAGGAGATCATGGACCTGCTCCTGGCCCTGAACCGCGAGCAGCAGGTGACGCTGATTATCGTCACCCACGATGCACACATCGCCGAGCGCCTGGAGCGCAAGATCCTCGTGCGCAATGGCGTGGTGCATGAGGCTGGGCGCCTATGAGCCAGCGGATCGAACAGAGCCTGAGCCAGCTGCTGCATGAAGCCTTTGTGAGCCTGCGCACCTTGGGCAAACGTTCGATCCTGGCGTTGCTGGGCATTGTGATCGGCAGCTCATCGGTGGTGGCCCTGATCAATATCGGCCATAACGCGGCGGTGGACGCTGCGATGATTTTCAAGGACATGGGCACCGACACCCTGATCGTCCAGTTCCCGCCCAAAGGCAACAGCAATGCACCGATGCGCGCCAGCCTTGACCTGGACGCGGTGCGCCAGGCGGTGCCGGGCATTGCTCATATCGGCGCGCTCAGCCTGTTCAGCGGGCCGCTGGTGTTCCAAGGCCGCACGGCCAACGCCAACTTCGTCGGCAGCACCGCGGATATCAAGGACGCCATGCGCCTGGCCCTGCGCGAGGGGCGATTTCTGTCCGCCTTCGACGCCAACGAAACCTACGGCGTGATCGGCGATCAAGTCGCCCAGGCCTTGGGCACGCCGGGCAACCCGCTGAAGCTGGGCGACCGTGTGCGTATCAACGATTACCTGTTCCTGGTGGTGGGCATCCTGCACAACCAACCCCGCGCGATGCTGATGCCGGTGCAGGCCAACGAATCGCTGTTTATCCCCGCCGAAGGCATGCGGCGCATCTACCCGACGCCGCAGATCGGCAATGTGATCATCCGCGCCGCACCCGGCCAGGACATGGAGCGCATCGCCCGTGAGGCCGCGATTGCCCTGAAAAGCCAGCTCACCGACCACGATGTCGACATTCAGGTGCCCCAGCAAATGATCGATGGCATGACCCGGCAAAGCCGCACGTTCGCCTACTTGCTGCTGGCGCTGGGCGCGATTTCCCTGGTCGGTGGCGGTGTCGGCGTGATGAACGTGATGCTGATGAATGTCTCGGAGCGCCGCCGCGAAATCGGCATCCGCATGGCCCTGGGCGCGCGCCAGCGTGACATCCGCAATCTGTTTTTGCTCGAAGCGGTCACGCTGACGGCGGTGGGTGCGCTGTGCGGTGCGGTGCTGGGCATGACCGCCGCGTGGCTCTACGCCTGGCTGTCGGGCTGGGAATTTGCCCTGGCCGCTGCCGCCCTGCCACTGGGCGTGGGCAGCACCTTGCTGGTGGGTTTGTTCTTTGGCATCTACCCGGCGGTCTCGGCCTCGCGGCTGCAGCCGGTGGAGGCCCTGCGCGATGAATAAATGGCTGTGGTTACTCGCCCTGGCAAGCCTGCCAGCCATGGCCGCCGATGTGGTGATCAACCCATCGGCGCCGAGCACCACCCGCAGTGGCTATGACCGCAGTGTGTCGCTCAATAACCAGGTCACGACGCTGACCCTGGGTGATGCGGTGTACCTGGGCCTGCGCAAAAACCCGGCGATCCGCAGCGCATACCTGCAACGCGTGGCGCAAAAGTTCGACCTGCGGGTGGCCGAAGACACCTTCAACCCCAAGCTCTCCCTGAACAGTTACTACCGCCAAAGTCGCGGCTCGGCCGACAACGCGCGCAATGCCAACCTGGCGCCGAGAGCGACCTTGCTCAGTGAGTACGGCACCCAGTTGAGCATGGCCTGGACCCAACAACTGAACAACGCCGACCGCGCCGGCCGCTACCGCAGCGACGGCCTCGACCTCACGCTGATCCAACCGCTGATGCGCGGCGGCGGCTGGGACGCCACCACCGCGCCGCTGCGCCTGTCGCGCCTGTCGGAGCAGGCCAACCGCCTGAACCTCAAGGCCACCGTGGCGCAGACCATCAGCCAGATCATCGCCACCTACCGTGAACTGCTGCGCGCCCAAGAGCAGTTGAGCATCGTCCAGGACGCACTCAAACGCTCCAACACTTTGCTGGACGTGAACAAGGCGCTGATCAGCGCGGGGCGCATGGCTGAGTTCGAAATCGTGCAGACCGAAGCCGATATCGCCACCCAGCAATTGGGCGTGGAAGAGGCCCAGAACCAACTCGACACCAGCCGCCTGGCCCTGCTGCGCCTGCTGGCGCTGGACCTGTCGACGCCGATCCGCGCCAGCGAAGCCCTGGAAGCCAAGCCGATGAACATCGACAAACGCCAGGCCTTCAGCCTGGCGCAGACCCAGCAGCCGGAGTACCTCGCCGCCCTGCTCGGCAGCCAACAGGCCGACCTCAACCTGGTGATCGCCAAAGACTCCGGGCGCTGGCAGGTGGACCTGGTGGCGGGCGCCAACCAGCTGCGCGATGCCTACAGCAACAATGACAGCGGCAACAACAATAACCGCACCTGGAACAGCTACGCCGGGGTGCAGGTGCAGATTCCCATCGGCGACATCAGCACCCGCCAGGCCGAGGTGCGCGCGCGGGTCAATGTAGAAGACCAGGAGATCCGTATCACCGATGCGCGCCAGGAACTGGAACGCAGTGTCAACGATGTGGTGCGCGACCTGGGCACGCGTTGGCGCCAATATGAAATTTCCCAGCGCGCCGTCGAGCTGTCGCGGCGCAAGATCGAAATCGAGCGGGAAAAACTCAGTGCCGGGCGCTCCACCAACTTCCAGGTGTTGAGTTACGAAACTGACCTGCGCAACGCCGAAAACGCGCGGCTCAATGCACTGATCGCTTATCTGAACGCCCAGACCCAGCTCGATTTGACCCTGGGCATGACGCTGGAAAGTTGGGAAATCGCCCTCAATGACTACTGATAAAAAATACCTGCTGGGTGCCGTGATCGTCGTGCTGTTGGCGGGCGCAGGCATTGCCCTGCGCAGCCCGGCTACCGATCAGCCGGCCGCAACCGAGCAATGGCTGGCAGTCAAGCCCGACCCGTTGGTGCACCAGATAGGCCTGGTGGGCAAGATCGAACCCGACACCACCATCACCCTCACCGCGCCGTTCGACGGCAATGTGCTGGTTAACCTGGTTGAACAAGGCCAACGCGTCGAGGCCGGCCAGGTACTGTTGCGCATGGACCCCTCCACCCTCGAAGTGCAACTGCGCGACGCGCTTTCCGCCCAGCTCAAGGCCCGGCGCACCGTGCAAGAGATGCAAGACTGGGACAGCAGTCCCGCCGTCAGCCGCGCACGCCGCAGCCTGCGCACCGCAGAAATGACCGCCGGCAACACCCAGCGCAAACTCACCGAGAGTGAAAACCTGTTCAAGCGCGGCATCATCCCGCGCAACGAGCTGGACGATCTCAAGCAGCAGACCCAACAGCAACAACTGGACCTGGCCTCGGCCCGCAGCGAGCTGCAGCAGGCGCAAGATCAGGGCAAAGGCGAATACCGCCAGATCGCCGAGATGGAGCTGACCAACGCCACGGTGAAATACGACGCCCTGCATAAGCTGCTCGACGGCCAAGAGGTCAAGGCGCCCTTCTCCGGCATCGTCGTGCCGGCGCCGGGCAGCAATAACTCCTCGCCAGGGGGAGCCAATAACAACGCACCGGTGCAGGCCGGCAGCAAGGTCAGCCAGGGCCAGGTGCTGTTCGGGCTGGCCAATATCGAGCGGCTGAAAATCGTCGCCAAGGTGTCGGAACTGGACATCAACCAGTTGCATCAGGGCCAGGCCGTGGAAGTCATGGGTGATGGCTTTGACGGCGAGCGCCTGACCGGTTCCGTCAGCGTGGTCAGCGGCCTGGCGATTGCCAGCGACAGTCAGGGCAGCGCGCAGTTTCCGGTCACCTTGTCGATCCCCACGCTCACTGCGCAGCAATTGCAGCGGGTGCGGCTGGGGATGAGTGCGCGGTTGACCATCGTCACCTACAACAATGCGCAGGCGATTGTGGTGCCGAGCCAGGCGATCCAGCCGGACATGAGCGTGGAATATCGGGCCGCGATGGATAAGCCGGTTGAGCGGGTGAAAGTCACCACAGGACAGTCAACCGCCGAAGGTGTCGAGGTGTTTGGGCTCAAGCCGGGGTTTGTAAAAACATCAAAATAGCTGGAGATCCAAAGGTGGGAGCTGGCTTGCCTGCGA
>NZ_VBVZ01000119.1 GCF_005863185.1 Pseudomonas edaphica | reverse complement strand
GGCCTCACCTCGGTCTGACTGATAGACCGAGTTGCCTGCATCGCAGGCAAGCCAGCTCCCACAGTTGACCCCGTTGCTTGAGGGGCTGGTTTACACCCCTTGGCTACGCAACCAACTCATCAACTGCGGCAACGGAAACGCGCCACTCTGGCGCGCCACTTCACGGCCGTTCTTGAACAGAATCAAACTCGGAATCGAGCGAATCCCCAACTGCGCCGACAGCTGCTGATTAGCCTCGCTATCAAGCTTGGCCAATCGGCATTTACCCTCCAACTGCCCAGCCGCCTGCTCAAACACCGGCGCAAACGATTTGCACGGCCCACACCACTCGGCCCACACATCCACCAACAACGGCAGGTCGCCCTTGATCTGGCTGGCGTAGTCGCCTTGTTTCAGCTCGAAAGGCTTGTTCAGCAACACAGGCTGCTTGCAGCGCCCGCATTTAGGCGCATCACCCAGGCGTTCGCCAGGGATGCGGTTGAGGCCGTTGCAATGCGGGCAGGGGATTACAAGAGGTTCGGACATGGTGGGCTCCTTGAGTGTGGCCAATCAGCTCAATCTGGAGCCGACAACAAGGTTTATCAAGACCAACTGAAAGGATGAAACATGAACGACAACTTGAGTTATCCACAGCCATTCGCACATTGGCGCGGGTATCTTCCAGGGCAGGCTGCCATTAACCCAATCCAAAAAGTCAGTGTGAGGCAGGCGGGTCTCCTTGGTACGAACTGCTAAATACGCCTGGGCAATAAAAAAATCAGCATTAAATGCCCCAGCGCACATACACCAAGTACCAGCATCAAGGTAAAAAGTAATGATGAGTGCATTTGAGTGCTCAACCACGTGGTCAAGCCAGCACTTGCTACGGTGATGCCTCCAAAGGCTGCCGACGCGCTGGCTTGTTGTGCTGGCACGACGTCCAAAGCCCTGGCTGTGACTAATGGCAACAGGATACAAAAGGCAAGACTGGTCGATGCGGCAGCAAGCAGGTAGAGGTTTAAATCTTCCTGAAGCCATGCAGCCACCATGGCCACGGCACCGAGGCATTGAGTGAACAAGCCCGCCTTGATGCGCTGTGCCTCGGTAAAGTGCGCGACTGCTTTGCCTCCCGCAAAAAATGCCGAGGCGACCAGTGCTGCCCATGCAGAAAGGATTACACCGGCGACCGGTGTTGAGAGCAGAAATACGCCATCGAGGATAAAGGCCTTGCTGAGGTTTAACGCGGTAAAGGCACTTTGAATCAATACACCCATCAGCAATGCGCCTATGAATGTCGGCTGCCTATAAAGTGCGACGGGCGCTTGAGAGTTGGATGGCTTTAGAGGCTCGAAGCTGTCTTGAGAAAAAAGCCCCAGGCTGACGAATATAAGGCTTCCCGCCAGTGCTGCCATTACCCATCGCCATCCAAAAGCTGAGGCTGAGAGCATTAATACCAGCGGGCTCAATGCAGCAAGCACGCTGATCCCGCCATGCAGGTAGGCCGTCGTACTTTGGAGTTTCGCTTGTCCCAGATGCTGACGTAGCCATAAGCGTGAGGCTGTAGTCGCCAGGGCGTTAGCAGCGAACATTGCAATCAGAGCAATTGAAAGCATCGAGACGCTTTCTGTGAGAACCGTCGCCATGCATAAGAGCGCGACCAGCATAGAGCCGATGGCGAGACTCAGAGAAGCGCCTGTGCGGTTGATCAAGGGCGTTGCAAGCAGCTGACTCAGCGCGAAAGTGATCAGGCCAAGGGCAAGCACGCTTTGAAAGTATGCCGCCGACACATTCAGGTCTTGGGCTATATACGGAGAAAGAGGGACCAAAGCATCGAACACAACAGCACTGACCAGCGTCCTGATCACCACTGTTTTCAGGGCAGTGGTCACTGGCTGGTGCTCCAGTCCCTCAGTGCCATCCTTACGTATTCACTGCACGTAAGGTGGGGGCTGGTTCACTAGCCTGCGCCCTGGCTTGGCTGCCTTCGAGCCACAACGTTATTACTTGTTTGTGCTGCGGGTATCGCTCAATCAAAAAGAGCTCAAGGTCTTTCCAGGCGCGCTGCTCCAGCCAATTGTTGACTTGGGAAAGCTCGCGATGAGGAAAGGACAGGTCCATATGTAGGCGAACAGCGGAATATTTATCGGGTGTAGCGTGATCGCACGCCGATTCCAGGTTCGGAACATCGACGCCCATGACGCACCTCCATTTCATATCTGCTTAAGGTTTGTTGCGTGATTGCAACAAGGTGACCCTAATGCGAAGAGATGTTTAATGATGTCAGGCGCGTCCGGTCTTTATTTCGAGATATGTCTTCTCAGGACGAGCAACTAATCTCCAAATGCTTGCCCCAATCCGGCGGCCGCTGCGCGTATTGCTCCATCCCGGCCTGTTCCTCAAACGGCTTGCTCAGCACCTCATGCAGGCGCCGCACTTCGCTGTAGTCACCTGACTCGGCAGCCGCGATGGCGTTCTGTGCCAGATAGTTGCGCAGAATGTACAACGGGTTCACCGCGTGCATGCGTTCGCGGCGGCGTTCTTGGCTGTCATCGCCATCCCGTGCGACGCGCGCTTTGTACTGCTCGGCCCAGGCATCAAACCCGGCCAGGTCGACAAAGTCATCGCGCAAGCGCGCCACGGCCAGTGCCGCAGACTCATCACCCAGACGGCGGAAGAACAGCGTGTAGTCCACGCCGCTGTTCTGCATCAGTTTCAGCAAGCGTTCCACCAGTGGCTGGTCAGCGTCTTCAGCCGTGGTGAGCCCCAAGCGTCGACGCATCAGGTCCAGGTAGTGCGCCTGATACAGCGGCAGATACAGCCCAAGGGCTTCTTTTAAGGCATCCACACTGATAAACGGCGTCAGCGCCTGGGCCAGCGCGCTCAGGTTCCACTGCCCGATCGGCACTTGGTTGCTGAAGGAGTAGCGCCCTTCATGGTCCGAATGGTTGCAGATGAAGTGCGCGTCAAAATCATCCAGAAACGCAAACGGCCCGAAGTCGAAGGTGATGCCGAGGATCGACATATTGTCGGTGTTCATCACGCCGTGGCAGAAGCCATAGGCCTGCCATTTGGCGATCATCTCGGCATTGCGCTCGACGATTTCGCGGAACATTGCCAGGTACGGTTCGGGCTGTTCGCGGCACTCGGGGTAGTGCAGATTCAACACGTGCTCGGCCAATTCGGCCTGCTGCTCGGGCTTCTTGGTGTAGTAGAAGTATTCGAAATGCCCGAAGCGGATATGGCTGTGAGCCAAGCGCAATACCATGGCGCCGCGCTCTTGTTTCTCGCGCCATACCGGCGTGTCGGAGCCAATCACGCAGAGGGCGCGGCTGCTGGGAATACCCAAGGCATGCAGGGCTTCGGAAGCGAGAAACTCACGAATCGAAGAGCGCAGCACCGCACGCCCATCGCCCATGCGCGAATACGGCGTCATCCCGGCGCCCTTGAGGTGCAAGTCCCAATGCTCGCCGGCCTGGTTGTACACCTCACCCAGCAACAACCCGCGGCCATCGCCCAGTTGCGGGGTATAGCCGCCGAACTGGTGCCCGGAATAGACCATTGCCCGCGGTTCTGCTTCGGCCCACAGTTTGTGCCCGCCAAACAGCTCGGCAAATACCGGCGTTTCGGCCACGGTCGGGTCGAGGTCGAGCAAGGCCATGGCGGCGTCGCTCGCCACCACAAGGCGCGGCGCGTCGAGGGGCTCAGGCAGTACGTGGGTTGAAAACGCGTCGCCCAGGCGTGCGAAGCGGTTGTCGAAGGTCAGTTCGTCGAGGGCTTTCACCGGCCATCTCCAGCAGAATGTCCGAGCATTCTGCTGGGGATAGGGCGTTTAGTCGAGTTTGCTCGGCGGCGGTTCTTGCACGCCGCCGTCGTTGGCGGGTTTGGCCGGGGTGTCGACTTCCACCAGTTTGTATTCCTGGCCGTGAAGGTTCTTGAGGTAGACCTCCATCTGGCGGAACGAGATGTTGATGTGGTGGTTCTTGAACTCGCGGTTGATAAAGCGGTTCACCTCGTCGATCACCGGGTTACGGTCACCGAGGTCGCGCACGTGCATGCGCAGTTCGTGGTCGAGGGTGCTTTCGCCGAAGTTGAGGAAGTACACATGGGGTTCCGGCTCTTTCAGCACGCGCGGGTTTTCGCGGGCGGCCTTGAGCAGCAATTCCTTCACCAGATCCAGATCAGAGCCGTAGTCCACACCGAGTTTCAACGTCACGCGGGTGATGGTGTCGGTCAGCGACCAGTTGATCAGTTGCCCGGTGATAAACGTCTTGTTCGGGACAATGATGTCCTTGCGGTCGAAGTCGGTAATCGTGGTGGCGCGGATGCGGATCTTGCTCACCGTGCCCGACAGGTTGCCGATGGTGATGGTGTCGCCGATGCGCACCGGGCGTTCGAACAGGATCATGATGCCGGAGATAAAGTTGGCGAAGATCTCCTGCATACCAAAGCCCAACCCCACCGACAGCGCCGCCACCAGCCATTGCAACTTGTCCCAGCTCACGCCGAGGGTGGACAAGGTGGAGACGAAACCGACGCCGGCGATCACATAGGACAGCAAGGTGGTCGTGGCATAAGCGCTGCCTTGGGCCAGGTCCAGCTTGGACAGCACCAGTACTTCGAGCAGGCCGGGCAGGTTGCGCGCCAGGGCGAAGGTGATGCCGACGATGATCGAGGCGCCGAGCAAGTCGCCGATGCTGATCGGCACCATGCTGATATTGGCACCAGTGCCGCTGGTGTATTCGTAGAGGGTCACGTTGTCCAGGTAGGAGAACACAGTGATCAGGTCTTTCCACACCCAGTACAGCGCGGCGATAAAGCCGCCGAGCAAGGCCAGGCGGATCAGGCGCATGGACTGTTCGTTGACCTGCTCGATGTCCAGGGTCGGTTCTTCGATCACCGCTTCGCCGTCGCCGGCTTCCTTGGCGGCCTGGCGTTTGGCCAGGGCGCGGGCATAGGCCAGGCGTCGTGCAGCAACGCCGAGGCCGCGGACAAAGGTGGCCTCGATGACCAGCCAGAACATCAGCAGGTACAGCGTGTTGATCAGCCGGTCGCTGAGTTTGAGCGCGGTGTAGTAGTAGCCAAAGCACACGGCGATAAACAGCGCGACGGGCAGGGCGGTAAACACCAGGCCCACGGCCTTACGGAACAATGAGGCTTTTTCGTGGGTCGGGCTGTGCAGCAGCAGGCGACTCAGCAGCCAGGCCATCAGCGCGTAGCAGGTCAGCACCACAGCGATACCCAGCACGTCGTCGGCCAGCGCGGCCGGCTGGTGTTCGGCGATGGCCACTACGGCTACCAGCGCCAGCACCACCAGCCCGAGCTTGCGGATCCAGCCCTGGAGGAATTCGACCTGGGGCTTTTCCCAGCGGAAATGCAGTTCGGCCACGCCACCCGGCGCGAGAATCCGGTAGGCGGTGTAGAACACCAGCCACGCTTGGGCGATCAGCAGCAAGGCCGCGCCCAAGTTGGCGTTTTGCCCACGGGCGTCTATTTGCAGCGCGTAGCCGCACAATGCCAGCGCCAGGGCCACCGGCAGCGCCAGCAGGATATTCACCAGGATGGCCACCGGCGTGTGCCATTGGCTGTCGCGCTTGAAGTGGCCAATATCGAGGTGGATCTTTTTCAGGCGCGCGTACAAGGCTTTACGCCGCCACAGCAGTGCGCCAATCAACAGCAGCAACGGCAAGAACAGCAGCGGGCGCTGGGTCAGGCCGTCATACAGTTCGCTGACGCTCGAAGCCCACGGCAGGGTGGTGACTTGCTTGGTCAGGTGGTCCGGCACGGTTTCCAGCCACTCGGTGTCCAGCGGCTTGTTGCTGGGGATCCAGAACATTTGCTCGTCGAGGGTCGCGCGCAGGTTGGTGGCGGTGCTGAGCAGTTGTTTCTGGTTCAGTTGCAGGGTGATAGATTCGTTCAGCAGCGCGCTCAGCTCACGGCTCAGGCGTTCGAGCAGGTCGCTGCGAGTGATCGCCAGTTCCAGCAAAGTGCGGCGCAATTGTGGCGTCACGTCATCCGGCGACTGATTGGCCAGCAGGCTATCCACATAGGTGCTGGGCGTACTGATCAGTTCGCGTTGCTGGTTGACCTCGAACTGGTACAGGCGAATGTTGGCGATGTCGTCCGCCAGGTTGCGGTCGACGGTAAGACGCGGCAGCGCCTGTTTTTGTTTGTAGAGGATTTTGGAGAGCAGCAGGCTGCCCTTGAGCACATTGATCTGCTCGTCCAGGGCCGAGTCGCTTTGAGTGACGGTGTCCAGTTGCTGCTTGGTCTGCAGGTTTTTCTGGGTCAGGTCATTGAGGCGATCAGTGCTTTTGAGCAGGTAGTCGGAGAGCTTGAGGTTGGCCGCGCTTTCGGTCGCGAGCAGGCTGCTGCCGCCGGCCTTTTGCGCTTCGATGGACTGCTGGGTCACGGTCTGCTGGGACTGGGCCAGGCGTTTCTGGTTGATCAGGGTTTGCAGGTCCTGGATCTCTTGTTCCAGGCGCGCGGTCTTTTCCACCACCAGGTCATGCTGGCTGTTGCCCAGGTCTTGCAGTTGGCTGTTGCCGGCCAGTTCCTGGCGGCGCAGCGGGATCAGGGCATTAAGGGCCGCAAGTTCGGCATTCAATTGGTTGCGCTGGTCGCCGCTGAGGGTTTTGCCGTTGTCTTTACCAGCCTTGAGGATCGAATTGATCTGCTGGATGCGCGTCTGGCTGCTGCTGATTTCGGTCTGGGCGCGCTCTGGACGGGTCTGGGCGGCGATGGTCAGGCTGTTGGCGTCGGCCAACTCTTTTTGCAGGTCGCCTTGCTGGGTGCTGCGCTGCACGAGCAATTGCTCAAGTTGCGGCACGGGCAGCGAGGCATAGCGTTGGGCCACGGGGACAATTTTAGTCGCCTTGAGCCGCACCAATTCACGCTGGTTGTCGGTGGTCTGGCGCGGAGCGTCTGCCAGCTGGCGCTTGAGGTCGGCCAGGCGCTGCTCGTAATCCTGCTTGTTGCCCAGGTACGTCAACGTCTGTTGCAGGATGCTCTGCAACGCCTTCATGTCGGCGTCGGGCAGCTTGCGGTCGGGCAGCTTGTCCAGGCTTTGCTGGATGGCGTCGGTGCTGGGCGGGTCGGCGGCGTAGACGTTGCCCACGCAGAGGGTCAGGCCCAGCAGGGCAGTGGCTAAAAAGGTGCGCAGTAGGGTCATGGATACCGGTCGAGCAAGGTAAAGAGGCTGGTGGCGTGGCGCCATAGCCTCGCAGTTTAGAGGAAGAGTCCAGGGCCTGGACGACTTCCTTCGGGGAATTTGACGCCGACTTTTCCGATCTTGTTCCCGTCCATGACCGCGACGGTCCAGATTGTGTTGTTCCACTCCACCTGGTCGCCGACGATGGGCGCGCCGCCGACCTTCTGGGTGATGAAGCTGCTGAGCGGCATATCCGGGTCGATGCCGTCGAGCTTAAGCCCGTACAGGGCGGAGACCGCGCCCAGCTGGGCGTCGCCTTCGAGCACGAAATCGCCGAAGAAACGCAGGTCGAGGCCGCGTTGCGGCGCCTGGCTGAACAGTTTGCCGAGGGCCGGCAGGTTGTGTTCGTGGCCGATCACGCAGAGTAAATCGTCGACTTCCAGCACCGTACTACCCGACGGATGGAGCAGTTGCTGGCCACGGAACAGTGCAGCGATGCGTGTGCCTTCGGGCATTTTCAGCTCGCGCAGGGCGGCGCCGATGCACCATTTTTCCGCGCCCAGGCGGTAGACGAACAGCTCCCACTCGCTGGTGACGTGCACTTCCAGCGCGGCGCGGGAGATGGGCGCCGGTTCCGGCGGCACGGTGACCTTCAGCAATTTGGCCACCCACGGCAGGCTGGTGCCTTGCACCAGCAGCGACACCAGCACAATAAAGAACGCCAGGTTGAAGTACAGCTGCGCGTGCGGCAGGCCGGCCATCAGCGGGAACACCGCCAGAATGATCGGCACCGCGCCGCGCAAGCCGACCCAGGCGATAAAGGCTTTTTCGCGGCCGTGGAAGGCCTTGAACGGCAGCAGGCCGACCATCACCGACAGCGGCCGCGCAAACAGGATCATCCACAACGCCAGGCCCAGTGCCGGCAGGGCGATGGGCAGCAGGTCATGGGGTGTGACCAGCAGGCCCAGCACCAGGAACATGCCGATCTGTGCCAGCCACGCCATGCCATCGAGCATATGCAAAATGCCATGACGGCTGCGCACCGGGCGGTTGCCGATCACCAGCCCGCACAGGTACACGGCGAGGAAGCCGCTGCCGTGCAGGGCATTGGTCAGGGCGAACACCACCAGGCCACCGGCGATCACCAGGATCGGGTACAGGCCGGTGGCCAGGTTGATGCGGTTGACCATTTGCAGCATCAGCCAGCCGCCGCCCAGGCCGACGATGCCGCCGATGCCGAATTCGCGAATCAGGTGAGCCAGCAAGCTCCAGTGCAGGCCGGTCTGGCCGCTGGCCAGCATGTCGATCAGGGTGACGGTGAGGAATACCGCCATCGGGTCGTTGCTGCCGGATTCGATTTCCAGGCTGGCGGTGACCCGCTCGTTCAGGCCCTTGCCGCCCAGCAGTGAGAACACGGCTGCGGCGTCCGTGGAGCCAACAATCGCGCCGATCAGCAAGCCTTGGATGATATTGAGGTCGAGCAGCCAGGCCGCCGCCATGCCGGTGAGGCCGGTGGTGATCAACACCCCCACCGTGGCCAGCGACAACGCCGGCCAGAGTGCCACGCGAAAACTCGCCACCCGTGTGCGCAAACCGCCGTCGAGCAGGATCACGGCCAATGCGAGGTTGCCCACCAGGTACGCGGTTGGGTAGTTATCGAAGATGATGCCGCCGCCATCGACGCCGGCGGCCATGCCCACCGCCAGGATGATCACCAGAATCGGGATCCCTAAGCGCGAGGAAAGAGAACTCACCAGAATGCTCGCACCCACCAGCAACGCGCCGATCAAGAACAGGCTGTTGATGGTCGTTGCATTCAAAGGCAGTACTCCAGAGCGGGGAAGACGAGGCGCAAACTGACCATGCAGTCTGCGTGCCAGCGATTCTAACCTGTTGAATTGCTGTGCTGTCAAAAGATCGTTCCCACGCTCTGCGTGGGAATGCCTCGTTGGACGCTCTGCGTCCGCTGTCAATGTGTGAGCTGGCTTGCCTGCGATAGCGGTGTATCAGTCACTGGGGTTATTGACTGTTAGATTGCTATCGCAGGCAAGCCAGCTCCCACAAGGGATCACTGGTGTCAGTTAGAGCCTGAAGCGCCCCACCATCCCATTCAGGTCCACCGCCAAGCGCGACAACTCACTGCTCGCCGCACTGGTCTGGCTGGCACCCGTGGCCGACTGCACCGACAAATCACGAATATTCACCAGGTTACGGTCCACTTCCCGCGCCACTTGCGCCTGCTCTTCGGCCGCGCTGGCGATCACCAGGTTGCGTTCGTTGATCTCCACAATCGCAGTGTTGATGGTGTCCAGCGACATTCCCGCGCCTTTGGCGATGTTCAACGTCGACTCCGCACGTTCGGTGCTGTTGCGCATCGAATCCACCGCATGCTCGGTGCCGGCCTGAATGCTGCCGATCATCCGCTCGATCTCGCTGGTCGACTGCTGGGTGCGATGGGCCAGCGCGCGCACTTCATCGGCCACCACGGCAAACCCACGACCGGCTTCACCGGCGCGCGCCGCTTCAATCGCGGCGTTCAGGGCCAGCAGGTTGGTCTGGTCGGCCAGGCCGCGAATCACGTCGAGCACTTTGCCGATATCGCGGGACTCATTGGCCAGGTCGCCAATCAAGGTGGCGGTGGCTTGCACATCGCCGCTCATGCGCTCGATGGCGCTGACGGTTTCCTGCACCAGGTCACGGCCGTCACCGGCAGACGTGGTGGCATTGCGCGAGGCTTCGGAGGTGCTCACCGCGTTGCGCGCGACTTCTTCAACGGCACTGGTCATCTCGTTGACGGCGGTGGCGGCTTGCTCGATTTCATTGTTCTGCTGGGTCAGGCCACGGGCACTTTCGTCGGTGACGGCATTCAGTTCTTCTGCCGCGGACGCAAGCTGGGTCGCGGAGCCAGCGATGCGTTGCAGGGTGTCGCGCAGCTTGTCCTGCATCTTGGCCATGGCAGCAAGCAGGCGGCCGGCTTCATCGTTGCCATCAACCTTGATCGGGCGTGTGAGGTTGCCTTCAGCGACTTCTTCGGCGGCTTCCAGGGCCTGGGCAATGGGCAGCGTGATGCTGCGGGTCAGCAGCCAGGCGAACAGCAGGGTCAGCGCGGTGGCAGTGATCAGCAGGCCCACTACCAGATCAAAGGCCATGTCGTATTGGTCTTTGGCTTCTTGGTTGGTGGCGTTGGCCATTTGGTTGTTGATGTCCAGCAGGCGCGTGAGCACCGCGTTGACTTGCTCGGAATTACTCAGTAATTCGGTGTTGAGCAAGGCGCGCAGCTCATCAATCTGGTTGGCGCGTGACAGGCTCTTCATGCGCTCCTCGATCTGATGGTACTGGCCGAGCAAACGCACGTATTCGTTGTAGGTGGCGCGCTCTTCGCTGCTTTCGATAAGTTTTTCGTAGACGCCTTGGGCGGCACGAATCTGCTGGTTACGCAGTTCGAAGGCTTCCAGGGTTTTTTGCTGCACGTCCGGCTCGCGGTTGGTCAGCAGGCGGTACGACAGCACGCGCAGGCGCAGGGTCAACTGGGTGAATTCGTCGAGGGCGCGAATGCTCGGCACGCTGGACTGGGTGATGTCTTCGGTGGCTGCGCGAATCTTGCTCATCTGGTTCAAGGCGAACACGCCGAGAAACAACATCAGCGCGCCAATAAACGCAAAGCCAAGGAAGGCCCTCGGAGCGATATTCATATTACGAAGAGACATGCGGGAGTCCTGGGGAGAAGCGCGATCCGTGCGGCCATGAGACGAGGTGTGCATTGCGTATCGGCCATGCGACTAAAGTCTTAAGGGGGCGCGCGCTTTTGTCGCATCTGACGAGGGGTTGGACGGATTCAGGAACCAGATCGGGTAAATGCAGTCACTAAGGCTCGAAAGTGCGGCCCGGCCCTTAAAAAACGGGCTGCCTGCCGGGGATAACCCTGGCATCCGAGGTGAATTTTCTTTATCGTCACCGCCCTTTGAAAATGCCCGAGAAATCAAAATGTTAGAAGCATCTCTCAGCCAGCTTGAACAACTGGTCACTGACCTCGTACAACAAAACCAAGACCTGCTCGGCAGCAATGAAGCCCTGAAGGCGGAACTGGCCCGCGCCAAGGATGAAAACGACAGCCTGCAACTGAACCTGATGGAACAGGAAGAAAAACACGGCACCACCGCCGCGCGTATCCAGGCGCTGGTTGAGCGTGTGAGCGCAGGGCCTGTCGGCGCATGAATGAAGGGATAAAGGTCGTTTCGATTCTCGGAGAGGATTACTCGATCAAGGCGCCGCAAGGGGAGGATCAAACCCTGATGCACGCCGTGACCATGCTCAAGGCCTCCCTGGCCACCACCAAGAAAAAGTACCCGACCCTGATCGGTGACAAATTATTGGTACTGGCTGCGCTGAACCTGTGCGCCGAGCAGATCGACATGCAAAAGCATCACCAGCAGGAACTCGACCGTTACCAAGAGCAAGTCAGCGCCACGGTCGAAGTGATATCCAAGGCGATCGGAACGCCTTAGAACCACGCGTCCTGCATGCCCAGGCACGTGTCATCGCGTGCCTCCAGAATCGCCAGTTCATGATGGCAGCTCGGTACTTCCCAGGTCAGGAAGTACCGGGCGGCCTGGAGCTTGCCTTTATAAAAGGCCACATCGGCCGCATTCCCCTTGGCCAAACCTTCCTCGGCGCGAATCGCCTGCTCCAGCCAGCGCCAGCCAATCACCGTGTGCCCGAACACCTTCAAGTACAGTGCCGAGTTCGCCAGGCTGCTGTTGACCTTGCCGTGGGCGAGATCCGTCAGCAGGCCAATCGTCACGCTTTGCAGGCGGCTGACCAATTGCTCCAGCGGTTCGCGCAGGGCCGTCAGTGAGGCGTATTCCTGAGCCCGAGCGCCGGTTTCGGCGATCAGGCGGACCAGTTGCTTCAAGCCCGCGCCGCCGTTTTGCGCGAGCTTGCGCCCGAGCAAATCCAGGGACTGGATGCCGTGGGTGCCTTCATGGATCGGGTTCAGGCGGTTATCGCGGTAGTACTGCTCCACCGGGTATTCGCGGGTGTAGCCGTGGCCGCCGAGGATCTGGATTGCCAGTTCGTTGGCCTTGAGGCAGAACTCCGATGGCCAGGATTTGACGATGGGCGTGAGCAGGTCGAGCAGTTCGTGGGCGTGCTTGCGCTCGGCTTCGGTTTCCAGCGTGGTGGTGTCGTCAAACAACCGAGCCGCGTACAGGCCCAGGTCGAAGGCGCCTTCCACATAGGCTTTCTGGGTCAACAGCATGCGCTTGATATCGGCGTGCTGGATGATCGAAACCGGCGTGGTGCTCGGGTCTTTGCTGTCAGGCAGGCGACCTTGCGGGCGTTCGCGGGCGTATTCCAGTGAATAGAGGTAGCCGGCGTAACCCAGCATCACCGCACCCATGCCCACGCCGATGCGTGCCTCGTTCATCATCTGGAACATGCAACTCAAGCCCTGATGGGGTTTGCCCACCAGATAGCCGACGCAGTTGCCGTTATCGCCGAAGTTAAGTGCTGTGGACGTGGTGCCCCGCCAGCCCATCTTGTGAAACAGCCCGGCCAGCAGCACGTCGTTACGTGCGCCCAGGCTGCCATCCTCGTTGACCAGGAATTTGGGCACGATAAACAGCGAAATGCCCTTCACCCCAGGCGGCGCGTCCGGCAGCTTGGCCAGCACCATGTGCACGATGTTTTCCGACAGCGGGTGGTCGCCGCCGGAGATGAAGATCTTGTTGCCCTTGAGTCGATACGTGCCGTCGGACGCAGGCTCTGCGCGGGTACGAATATCCGACAGCGACGAGCCGGCATGTGGCTCGGTGAGGGCCATGGTGCCGAAGAAGCGGCCTTCGATCATCGGCTGCAGGAAGCGCTGTTTTTGCGCCTCGGTGCCGAAGCTTTCGATCAGGTTGGCGGCGCCCATGGTCAGGAACGGGTAGGACGTTGACGCTGCGTTGGCCGACTGAAAGTGCGCGAAACAGGCTTGGGAGAGCAGGGTAGGCAACTGCATGCCACCGGCTTCGAAACTGCGGGCAGCATTCAGAAAGCCCGCTTCCAGAAAAGCGTCCACGGCGGGTTTGACTTCAGGGATCAGGATCGCCTGGCCATCTTCGTAGCGCGGTTCGTTTTCGTC
>NZ_VBVZ01000118.1 GCF_005863185.1 Pseudomonas edaphica | reverse complement strand
TAACACCCTTGAGCATTCAACCGAGTACTTACTCTCCGGACATCGCGGTCCCCGCCGACAAACGCGTGTTCGGCGCCCGCGACCTGTTCTCCCTGTGGTTCTCCCTTGGCATCGGCCTGATGGTCCTGCAAACCGGCGCCTTGCTCGCGCCGGGCCTGGGCTTGTCCGGCTCGTTGCTGGCGATTTTTCTCGGCACGCTGGTCGGCGTGTTGCTGCTGGCCGCCGTCGGTGTGATCGGCAGCGACACCGGCCTGTCCGCCATGGCCGCGCTCAAGCTCAGCCTCGGCGCCAAGGGCGCGAGCCTTCCGGCACTGCTGAACCTTTTACAACTGGTCGGCTGGGGCTCGTTCGAGATCATCGTGATGCGCGACGCCGCCAGCTTGCTGGGCACTCGCGCGTTCAGCGAGGGCAGCCTGCTCGCCAGCCCATTGCTGTGGACCCTGTTTTTCGGTGGCTTGGCGACGTTGCTGGCGGTCAGCGGGCCGCTGACATTCGTGCGCCAGATCCTGCGTAAATGGGGCATCTGGCTGCTGCTCGCCGCCTGCCTGTGGCTGACCTGGAACCTGTTCGCCAAGGCTGACCTCACGGCGTTGTGGGCCAAGTCCGGTGACGGCTCGATGCCGTTTGCGGTGGGCTTTGATATTGCCATCGCCATGCCGCTGTCGTGGTTGCCACTGATCGCCGACTACTCACGCTTCGGCCAGCGCGCCAAAAGCGTGTTCGGCGGTACGGCGTTGGGCTTCTTTATCGGTAACTTCTGGCTGATGAGCCTGGGCGTGGCCTATACCCTGGCATTTGCGCCCAGTGGTGAAGTGAATGCGCTGTTGCTGGCGCTGGCCGGTGCTGGCTTGGGCATTCCGTTGCTGCTGATCCTGTTGGACGAGTCGGAAAACGCCTTTGCCGATATTCACTCGGCGGCGGTGTCCAGCGGGATTCTGTTGCGCTTGAAGGTCGAGCACCTGGCCTTGGTCATCGGTGTGATCTGCACCTTGATCGCCTGCCTGGCGCCGCTGGCGCAGTATCAGAACTTCCTGCTGCTGATCGGCTCGGTGTTTGCGCCGCTGTTTGGCGTGGTGCTGGTGGATCACTTTATCCTGCGTCACCGTGGCCAAGGCACGGTTGCCAACCTGCATTGGCCGGCGCTGGTGGCCTGGCTGGGTGGCATCGCCACCTATCACGTGCTGGCCAACCTGTATCCGAATATCGGTGCAACCCTGCCGGCACTGGTGCTGGCAGGGCTGTTACAGCTGATCCTTGGGCGTGCGGTCAGTGGCGCGCAGGCATCAGCTCAGGCTTGAGCACGCCGGTGAGGCGCGCGTAGGGGATGGTCATTTCGATCAGCCCCAATGCATAAGGGGCGATGGTGCTCACGTTGTACTTGAGCACCACGCCGGCGCTGGTCAGGGCCACGTTCGGGGTTTTCTGGAACGGCCAGCTCTTCACGAACTCCGGGTCGCGGTCCATCTGCGAATTGATCAGCCAACTGTTGTGGGCGACTTTCGCGGTGTTCCAGAACGCCTGTTCCTGGCCCGGCAGCAACATGTCGGCCAGGCTCAGCTCTTTGTGCAGCAGGCGTGAATAGTTAATGAAACCGCGGCCGGGCGCGCCGTGGGCGGTGCCGGTATCCAGATAACTGGACACTTCAACGATCACCAGTCCGTCATGCTGCTCACGTACCTTGGCTTGCAAGTACATGCTGTTGCGGTTGGGCGACTCACGCAGGAACTTGTCGCGGTAGGCATTCAGGGTAGGCGGCACGCTGGCGCCGGGCGTGGTGCGGGTCATTTGCAGCAGGCGTTGCTCAACAATGCTGTCCAACTGCGGCTCGCTGGGGAAGTGCACGGTGTCGATGTTCACCAGTGGGCATTCCGGGCTGTTGCAGCCGGGTTTGATTTGTTCGGAAGTGTCCGGCTTGGTGTCCAGGGGCTTGAGGTAGCTGGGCTGGAACAGGCTCTGGCAAGCGCCCAGAGTCAAGGCAATACAGGCCACGGAGGCGATTTTTAAAAGCGACATGTGCGTCCTTCGGAAATCGATGGAAAGCGAAAAAGAGTAGCGCTTCGACTGCGAACAAAGCCGTCAGTTCGCCACTAAGCTGATTAGAGTGAGTTTGACGTCCGCCGTCTATCCCGGCAACCGGAAAGGGGCTGCATCAAGGGCCATGGGCGCGTTAGGATGGCGCGAATTGCACCTGCGTAACGAGGAAGGATATGACGGACATTGCCAAATCGACGCCGAACACCATCGAGATCGTTCAGCGCGACAATGCCTATAAGGGCTTTTACCAGCTTGATCGCGTGCAACTGCGCCACGAGAAGTTCGATGGCGGCATGAGCCGGGTGATCAATCGTGAAGTCTTTGTGCGTCATGACGCGGTGTGCGTGCTGCCCTACGACCCGCAGCGCGATGAAGTGGTGTTGATCGAGCAGTTCCGTATCGGCGCCATGGGCCGTACCGGCAACCCGTGGCTGGTGGAAATGGTCGCGGGGCTGATTGATAAGGACGAACAACCGGAGGAGGTTGCACACCGCGAAGCCGAGGAGGAAGCTGGCCTTACGTTCTCTGCGCTGTGGCCGATCACCAAATATTTCCCGTCGCCCGGTGGCAGTACCGAATTCGTGCACTTGTATCTGGGCCGTTGCGACAGCTCAGGTGCAGGTGGCGTCCATGGACTGGAAGAAGAAGCAGAAGATATCCGCGTCACCCCCTGGGCCTTTGAAGATGCCCTGCAAGCGGTGCGTGACGGCAAAATTTCCAACGCAGCCAGCATTATCGCCCTGCAATGGCTTGCGCTTAATCGCGCGGAAGTGAGGGGGTTATGGCAGTAAAGGCACGGGAACGATACCGGGTTGACCTGATCGGGCTGCAAGCCGCCTGCGAGGCCAATTATGCGCGGCTGATGCGCCTGCTCCCCGACATGCGTCACGCGCCTGAGGCGCGGCGTATTGCCGTGACCCATGGCGACCAGATGCTGGGCGTGCTGACCCTTGAGGTCATCGTCAACTGCCCGTACACCACCACCCTGCGGGTGCGCCAGGAGCACAGCCTGCCCTGGCTGCCGGTGCCGCAGCTGGAGGTTCAGGTGTATCACGATGCGCGCATGGCCGAAGTCATCAGCGCAGAACATGCGCGACGCTTTCGCAGCATCTATCCTTACCCGAATGTGTTCATGCACCAGCCCGATGAGAAAGCACAACTCAATGTGTTCCTCGGCGAATGGTTGAGTCACTGCCTGGCCCTGGGCCATGAATTCGAAGTCGTGCGCTAGATGTGAACTGCGTCTTTCCTCTTTGTGTCCTGCCCCAGCATAATCGCGCTACCTATCCATTCCTGTGATTGCCTTGGGAGAGCGCCTTGCCGAGCGTATCCGCTGTGAACCCTGATGCGTCGGTGCTGCTGGTGCAGTTGTCCGACAGCCACCTGTTTGCCGAGGCCGACGGTTCGCTGCTGGGCATGAACACCCGCGACAGCCTGCAGCGGGTGATTGGTTTGGTGCGCGAGCAACAGCCGCAGATCGATTTGGTGCTGGCCACGGGAGACTTGTCCCAGGACGGCACGCTTGAGTCTTACCAGCTATTTCGCGACCTGACTCGGCAGATCGACGCGCCGGCGCGCTGGATTCCTGGCAACCACGACGAGCCGCAGATCATGGCCCACGCGGCGGTGCACAGCGATTTGCTCGAGCCGGTGGTCGATATCGGCAATTGGCGCGTCACCCTGCTGGATTCGGCGGTTCCGGGCTCGGTCCCCGGTTATTTGCAGGATTCGCAATTGCAATTGCTCGCCCAAGCCCTGAGTGAGGCGCCAAACCGTCATCATCTGGTGTGTTTTCACCATCATCCGGTGTCCATCGGTTGTGCGTGGATGGAGCCCATCGGCCTGCGCAACCCTGAAGCCCTGTTTGCCGTACTCGACCGTTTCCCACAGGTGAAGGCGGTGCTGTGGGGCCATGTGCACCAGGAAATCGACCGCGAGCGCAATGACGTGCGCCTTCTGGCGTCGCCGTCCACCTGTATCCAGTTCGCGCCGGGCAGCGAGGACTTCAAGGTCAGCGAACAGGCGCCGGGGTACCGCTGGCTGCGATTGCATGCCGACGGACGGTTGGAGACGGGCGTGGAGCGGGTAAAAGGATTCGAATTTACCGTCGATTACGGCAGTAACGGCTATTAAACCCTGCAAACACTGATCAAAATGTTGGAGCTGGCTTGCCTGCGATAGCGCTGGGCCAGTTAATCAATAGCTAACTGATCCGCCGCCATCGCAGGCAAGCCAGCTCCCACATTCGATCCGCTTCTGCCTGTATTCCCTGTAAACTGCGCCTCTTTGGCGGATGCACGGAGAGCCCGGCATGTCCGCGTCGATTCTATATATCCACGGTTTCAACAGCGCGCCTGCGTCCAACAAGGCCACCCAGTTGAGCACCGTGATGGACAGCCTCGGGTTGAGCGACCAATTGCGTGTGCCGGCCCTGCATCACCACCCGCGTCAGGCGATTCCTCAATTGGAAGAGGCCATTGCGGAACTGGGGCGGCCGCTGCTGGTGGGAAGCTCACTCGGCGGCTACTATGCAACCCATCTTGCCGAACGCCATGGCCTCAAGGCGCTGCTGGTGAACCCGGCGGTCAGCCCGCATCGGATGTTTGACGGTTACCTGGGCACCCAGAAGAACCTCTACACCGATGAAACCTGGGAGCTGACCCACGACCACGTCACGGCCCTGGCCGAACTGGAAGTGCCGGCGCCCCAGGATGCCGCGCGTTATCAAGTGTGGTTGCAGACCGGGGATGAAACCCTGGATTATCGCCTCGCCCAGCAGTATTACCGGGCCTGTGCCTTGCGCATCCAGGCCGGTGGCGACCATGGTTACCAGGGGTTCGCCCAGCAATTGCCGGCCATGTTGAGTTTTGCCGGCATTGGCGCAGATCAGTATCAATCCTTCGACTTTGCAGCACTGTAAAGTCCAGGGGCACTTTTTAATCGAACGACTCACGACGAGACCCCATGGCCACTCCCAGCGCTAGCTCTTATAACGCCGACGCCATCGAAGTCCTCTCGGGCCTCGACCCGGTGCGCAAACGCCCCGGCATGTACACCGACACCAGTCGGCCGAACCACCTTGCCCAGGAAGTCATCGACAACAGCGTCGACGAAGCCTTGGCCGGGCATGCCAAGTCGGTACAAGTCATCCTCCACGCCGACCATTCCCTGGAAGTGTCCGACGATGGTCGCGGCATGCCGGTGGACATTCACCCGGAAGAGGGTGTGTCGGGCGTCGAGCTGATCCTTACCAAGCTCCATGCGGGCGGCAAGTTCTCCAACAAGAACTACCAGTTCTCCGGTGGCTTGCACGGTGTGGGTATTTCCGTGGTCAACGCCCTGTCGACCCTGGTGCGGGTCAAGGTCAAGCGCGACGGCAACGAGTACCAGATGACCTTTGCCGATGGCTACAAAGCCACCGACCTGGAGGTCGTCGGTACCGTTGGCAAGCGCAACACCGGCACCAGCGTGTACTTCGCGCCGGACCCGAAATACTTCGATTCGCCAAAATTCTCCATCAGCCGCCTCAAGCACGTACTCAAGGCCAAGGCGGTATTGTGCCCGGGCCTGCTGGTCAGCTTTGAAGACAAAGGCACCGGCGAAAAGGTCGAATGGCACTACGAAGATGGCCTGCGCTCCTACCTGGAAGACTCGGTCAGCGATTTTGAACGCCTGCCTAACGAGCCGTTCTGCGGCAGCCTGGCGGGGAATAAAGAAGCCGTCGACTGGGCACTGCTGTGGTTGCCCGAAGGTGGCGACAGCGTGCAGGAAAGCTACGTCAACCTGATCCCCACCGCCCAGGGCGGCACCCACGTCAACGGTTTGCGCCAGGGTTTGCTGGACGCCATGCGCGAGTTCTGCGAATACCGCAGCCTGTTGCCGCGCGGCGTGAAGCTGGCGCCGGAAGACGTGTGGGAGCGCATCGCGTTCGTGCTGTCGATGAAGATGCAGGAGCCGCAGTTCTCCGGCCAGACCAAAGAGCGTTTGTCGTCCCGCGAGGCGGCGGCGTTTGTCTCCGGTGTGGTCAAGGACGCGTTCAGCCTATGGCTCAACGAGCACCCGGAACTGGGCCTGGCCCTGGCGGAGCTGGCGATCAACAACGCCGGTCGTCGCCTGAAGGCCAGCAAGAAAGTCGAGCGCAAGCGCATCACCCAAGGCCCGGCACTCCCAGGCAAATTGGCCGATTGCGCCGGGCAAGACCCGATGCGCTCTGAGCTGTTCCTGGTCGAAGGTGACTCCGCCGGCGGTTCCGCCAAGCAAGCGCGGGACAAAGAGTTCCAGGCGATCCTGCCGTTGCGCGGCAAGATCCTCAACACCTGGGAAGTCGACGGCAGCGAAGTCCTGGCCAGTCAGGAAGTGCACAACATCGCCGTTGCGATTGGTGTAGACCCGGGCGCGGCGGACATGAGCCAGCTGCGCTACGGCAAGATCTGCATCCTCGCCGACGCCGACTCCGACGGTTTGCACATCGCCACCTTGCTGTGTGCGCTGTTTGTGCAGCACTTCCGCCCGTTGGTGGATGCCGGCCACGTCTACGTCGCCATGCCGCCGTTGTACCGTATCGACCTGGGCAAAGAGATTTTCTACGCCCTGGACGAAGCCGAACGCGATGGCATCCTCGACCGCCTGGTGGCCGAGAAGAAACGCGGCAAGCCACAGGTCACGCGATTCAAAGGCCTGGGTGAGATGAACCCGCCGCAGTTGCGCGAAACCACCATGGACCCGAACACTCGCCGCCTGGTGCAGTTGACCCTGGAAGACTTCGCCGGCACGTCGGAAATGATGGACATGCTGCTGGCGAAGAAGCGTGCGCCGGACCGCAAAGCCTGGCTGGAGTCCAAGGGTAACCTGGCCGAGGTACTGGGCTGATGCGCACAGGCTTCGCCCTGGCGATCCTGATGTTGAGCGGGTTGGCGGCCACCCAAGCGGTGGCCGCGCCCGTGGCTGAGCTTAAATTAGTCTCCGAACACCCGGTGGACGGCATGCGCGGTGGCAACCTGTCGGGCCTGGCGCTGTGTGGCCAGGACCTGTGGACGGTTTCCGACCGTGATGACGACCAGATCTATCGCCTCGATATCAGCGCGCCGACCTGGAAGGCCGAAACTGTAAAGATCGAGGTGCCGCCGGTACCCGAGTCCGGCCTGCCTTGGGGTTTGCGTTCGCGCACCAAGGCTGCGTCGTTCATTCGTGGCGGCGACCTGGATTTTGAAGGCATCACCTGTGACGCCGCCGGCAACCGCTACATTGTCAGTGAAGCCCATGCGGCGGTGCTGCAAGTGCCGGTGAACGGTGCGCCGCAATGGTTGAAGATTGCTCCGGGCATGGTCCGCGAAGCGCGGGCCAGTGGGATGTTGCTGCACTTCAATGCCTTGTTCGAAGGTTTGGCGATCAACCCCGAAGGCAATCAGATCTGGCTGGCCGCCGAGCGAGAGCGACGAGGGTTGATCTCGATCAAGCGTGGCCAGAGCGTGTGGGATTGCGATGGGCCCTGTGTGTTGCTGAGCGAGGCCGGCCAGGAAGTGCAACCGGCACAGTTCAACAACGCCAAGGCGGTGTCCAAGGACTTTGCCGACCTGGCGCTGTTCAACGGCAAGCTGTTTACCCTGGAGCGCAATGCGTTCCAGATTTGCCGGCGCGATGCGGTCACGGCCAAAGTCGAGCTGTGCTGGTCGTTTGCCGACGAAACCCTGACACCGAACCGGCGTTATGCCCAGCCTTATGGCTTGGCCGAAGCCCTGGTGGTGGATGCCGAAGGTGTGTGGTTGGGTATCGACAATAATTTTGGCCCGCGTGCCGACGGTGAAAAACGCCCGGTGGTCTATCGTTTTGCCGCCCCGGCCGGTGGCTGGGGCGCCCAACCATGACGGCAGCGCCGCCCGGCAAACGTGCCGGACGTGTACTGATGTTCGTGGCATGGGGCGCCGGGCTGTTTTTGGCCACCCGTTTTTTTGGGCAGTGGGAAGCGCGTCAGGAAAACCCCAATGCGGTGGTGACCTCAGAGCAGCATGAGGGTTACATCGAAGTAAAATTGCTGGGCAACGGCCAAGGGCATTTTGTCGCCAGCGGCCAGATCAACGGATCGCCGGTGGAGTTTATGCTCGACACCGGCGCGACCGATGTGGCGGTGCCGGCCGAATTGGCCGACTGCCTCGGGCTCAAGCGCGGCCTGCCCGTGACCTTGAGCACCGCCAATGGGCGTAGCCAGGGCTACCGCACCAGCCTTGATCGCCTGAAGCTGGGCGATATTGTCCTGCAGGACGTCCGCGCGCTGGTAGCGCCGGGCCTGGGCGGTGAGCAGGTACTGTTGGGCATGAGTGCATTGAAACAACTTGAATTTACCCAGCGCAGCGGCACCATGCTGCTGCGCCAGACCAAACAATGATGAGGCCCGCATGAGTGACATCCTCGCAGACAGCTTAGATGGCGTAGAACGCCGATCGCTGGCTGACTTCACCGAAAATGCCTACCTCAACTACTCCATGTACGTGATCATGGACCGTGCCTTGCCGCATATCGGCGACGGCCTTAAGCCCGTACAACGGCGCATTATCTACGCCATGAGTGAGTTGGGCCTGGACGCAGATTCCAAGCACAAGAAATCGGCGCGTACGGTCGGTGACGTGCTCGGTAAGTTCCACCCCCACGGCGACTCGGCCTGCTACGAAGCCATGGTGCTGATGGCCCAGCCGTTCAGCTACCGCTACACCTTGGTGGACGGCCAGGGTAACTGGGGTGCGCCGGATGATCCCAAGTCCTTCGCCGCCATGCGGTACACCGAGGCGCGTCTGTCGCGTTACTCGGAAGTGCTGCTCAGCGAGTTGGGCCAGGGCACCGCGAACTGGGGGCCTAACTTCGACGGCACCCTGGACGAACCGCTGGTGTTGCCGGCGCGTTTGCCGAATATCCTGCTCAATGGCACCACCGGCATCGCGGTCGGCATGGCCACTGACGTGCCGCCGCACAACCTGCGCGAAGTCGCGACTGCCTGCGTGCGTTTGCTTGATGAGCCAAAAGCTACGGTCGAGCAGCTCTGCGAGCATATTCAAGGCCCGGATTACCCGACCGAAGCGGAAATCATCACGCCGCGTGCCGACCTGCTGAAGATGTACGAGACCGGCAAGGGCTCGGTGCGCATGCGCGCGGTTTACCACATTGAAGACGGCGACATTATTGTCACCGCACTGCCGCACCAGGTGTCCGGTGCCAAGGTGCTGGAGCAGATTGCCGCGCTGATGCAGGCCAAACCGTCGAAATTGCCGCAAGTGGCTGACTTGCGTGACGAGTCCGACCACGAAAACCCCTGCCGCATCGTGATCATCCCGACCAACAGCCGGGTCGACCACGAAGTGCTGATGCAGCATCTGTTCGCCAGCACCGACCTTGAGTCCAGCTACCGGGTCAACGTCAACATCATCGGCCTGGACGGCAAGCCACAGCTGAAAAACCTGCGCAACCTGCTGGTGGAATGGCTGGAGTTCCGCGTACAGACCGTGCGCCGCCGCCTGCAATTTCGTCTCGACAAGGTTGAGCGCCGCCTGCACCTGTTGGATGGTTTGCTGATCGCTTACCTCAACCTGGATGAAGTGATCCACATCATCCGCACCGCCGAGCACCCGAAAGCCGAGCTGATCGCGCGTTTCGAACTGAGCGAGATCCAGGCCGACTACATCCTCGACACCCGCTTGCGTCAGTTGGCGCGGCTCGAAGAGATGAAGTTGCGCGACGAGCAAGACGCGCTGCTCAAGGAGCAAGCCAAGCTGCAAGCCCTGTTGGGTAGCGAAACCAAGCTCAAGAAGCTGGTGCGCAGCGAACTGATCAAAGACGCCGAAACCTATGGCGATGATCGCCGCTCGCCAATCGTCGAGCGCGCAGAAGCGAAAGCCCTGACAGAAACCGAACTGTTGCCTAACGAGAAAATTACCGTCGTTCTGTCGGAAAAGGGTTGGGTTCGTTCCGCCAAAGGGCATGATATTGACGCCACCGGCCTCTCGTACAAGGCTGGCGATGGTTTCAAGACCGCTGCGGCCGGGCGTTCCAACCAGTTTGCGGTGTTTATCGACTCCACCGGGCGCAGCTATTCGGTGCCGGCGCACACCTTGCCATCGGCACGTGGCCAAGGCGAACCGCTGACCGGGCGTCTCACACCGCCACCGGGGGCGAATTTCGAGTGCGTGCTGCTGCCGGATGACGATTCGCTGTACGTGATCGCCTCCGACGCGGGTTACGGTTTTGTGGTCAAGGGTGAAGACCTGCAGGCCAAGAACAAGGCGGGCAAAGCGTTGTTGAGCTTGCCGAACAACGCCAAGGTGATCCTGCCGCGCACCGTGGAGGACCGCGAGAGCAACTGGCTGGCGTCGGTGACTACCGAAGGGCGTTTGCTGGTGTTCAAGATCAGCGATTTGCCGCAGTT
Source organism: Pseudomonas edaphica (assembly GCF_005863185.1). Taxonomy (GTDB): domain Bacteria; phylum Pseudomonadota; class Gammaproteobacteria; order Pseudomonadales; family Pseudomonadaceae; genus Aquipseudomonas; species Aquipseudomonas edaphica. The sequence goes on along the minus strand of NZ_VBVZ01000118.1, from coordinate 2,839 downwards.
GGGTAAAGGCAAGGGCAACAAGATTATCGGGATTCCCGGGGAGCGCGTGGCCAGTCGCGAAGAGTACGTGACCGACATCGCCGTGATCCCGGAAGGCTCTACCCTGGTGCTCCAGGCTGGCAAGCGCACGCTGTCACTGCGCCCCGACGACCTTGAACACTACAAGGGTGAGCGTGGCCGACGGGGTAATAAACTGCCGCGTGGCTTCCAGCGCGTGGATGCTTTGCTGGTGGAAACGCCTGTTTAAGGCGGATTAGAGGGCTCGATCTACGATTTAACGCGTAGATCGGCGCTTTCGCGCTGGAGTCAGGGCGCATATTCACGGATGATATGGCCTTTCCAGCGCCGGCGTGGCCGAGCGTGTTTAGGTTATTTTTAGTATTACATTGTGGTTCGCCTTGTGGCAGCCACCTGGATGGGATGATGACTGCTCCACGCCTTCCTTTATTTTTGATGCTCGCTGGCCTTTTGGGGCTGGCGGGTTGCAGCACACACCAACCGGTGTCGCTGTACCAGTTGGACAGCGGAAGTCCGGCTCAGCCTGCGCAAACCGCAGGCATGGCCGTTTTGCTTGGCCCGGTCGTTGTTGCTGATTACCTGCAACGCGAAACCCTGCTTCAACGTCAGAACGACGGCAGCCTGCAAGGTTCCACCGATGGTCGTTGGGCGGGCAGTTTGTCGTCCGATATCAACCAGCTGATGTTGCGTCAGGTGGCTGGCCATCTCGACAGCCAGCGTGTGGTGCTTGCACCTGGGCCGGCGGGTTTTACCCCGGACGTGCAGGTATTGCTAACCATCACGCGGCTTGACTCGGGTACTTCGCAGCCGGCGATTCTTGACGCCCAATGGCGCTTGATCGACCGCCGTGGCCAGGTGCGCGATAACCGCATCGTGCACCTGCAGGAAGAACATACCGGCACCACCGCGTCCCAGGTCCAGGCCCAGGGCGTGTTGTTGCAGCATCTGGCGCAACAGTTGTCGGTGGCGCTCAAGCCATTGGCCAACCAGCCGCCAGTGGCCGAGGCGCCGCGCAAGCAAGCGCCGTCCCAGGCCAAACCGTTAGCTCCGCAGAAGCCTAAGATGCCGATGGCCACGCCGATTCGCACGGATATGGAAGTGTTCAGGTTCTGATCTGAATCGCGCCCAAACAAAAGGCCCGCTTACTCAGCGGGCCTTTTTGTTGTCTACGATTTGATCGTTCCCACGCTACGCGTGGGAATGCCTCTTGGGACGCTCCGCGTCCCGCCGTCAGCACTGCGCAGCAGTGACGCAGAGCGTCACGGAATGCATTCCCACGCGGAGCGTGGGGACGATCAACTGTCAGGGCTTGTTACGGGTCTCATGCATCCGCGCCAACTGCCGCTCGAGCATCGACGGGTACGGCTCCATCAGCCGCTCCACACAGCTTGCGCCTTCAGGGCTGGCAATCGGGCGGATACGTGCGCGCTGGCGGATCAGCGCATCTTCACTGATCTTGCGCTCCACCAGCAGCAGGTTGCGGCTGTGTTGGGACAAGGCCAGCGCATCCTGGGCGATCTCGGTAAGCAGCAGGTCGATCTGGCTCATGCCGAACAGATCGTCTCCGACGGTCAGGCCAAGTTGCAGCTGCAAGGTAATGCCGCTGTCGGCCACTTCAATCTGCAAGGCATGGCCGAGGGCGCGCAGCAGCTCGCCGCAGCAGATGGCATTGGTCAGGTAGTCTTCGCCGCTGTCTTCGCTGTGGAACAGCATCAACGTGCTGCCGTCGTTCAGGGTGTGCAGCTCGCTCTGATAGAGCGACGCAGCCTGGTCGAGGCAGTCGCGGTAGCGCTCCAGCAATTCGGTGAGGCGCGCACGGGGCAGGCGACGCAGTTGGTCCTGGGCACCCAGTTGCACAGCCAGTACGGCGCTGTGCTGCGGCTCGGTATTTTTTACCGGCGCAGGTTGCGAGGCCACAACGGGTGCGGCGGCCGAGGTGTCGCGCAGGTCGGCGAACGGGTCTTCATCGTCCAGTTCGTCTTCTTCGGCCTTGATCACCTGGCGTGGTGCAGGCTTGAGGGCGGCCACCGGCGCGCTTTCGTCAAAGCCTGGGTCACGCAGGTTGCGCACTTCAAACTCGGGCTCGTCGTCGTAGTCGGTGTCGTCGTACTCAGGCTCGGGTTCAACCTCAGGCACCACCGGCTCGGGAGCGAAGCTGGCGTGAAGCTGGCGGGCGAGGTCGCCGATTTCGTCCTGGCGGTCGGTGGCCGGGGTGTGTTCGTCGATATCGCGCAGCCAGATGCGCAGTTGCATCAGCGGCGTGGAGATATGCCGACCCAGGCGCAAGCTCAGGGCCAGGGCCAGTGCCAGCAGGATCGCGCTGAGGATGCCCATGCTTTGCAGGCTGATGGTCATCGGCTGCTGGAATTGCTGCATGTCGAGGCTGATGCGCAGTTGCCCGGCCTTCACATCCTGAAACGTAATATTGCTCGAATACAGACCTTCGGCTTCACCCAGCAGGCCGTTTTTCGGGCGCTGCCCGGCTTCGGCCATGATCCGGTTGTCCACGCTGTAGATGGCGGCGTGGGCCACCAGCGGGTTCTTGGTCAGGTTATTGAGCAGCACGTTGAGGCTGAGGATGTCGTTGGACACCAGCAACTCAGTCGCCGAAGTGGCGGTCTGGGTCGTCAGGCTCTCGCCCAGAGCGTCGGCTTGCTCGTGCATGGCCTGCTTGAACTGCAAACCCATCACGCAGGCGTAGATCACCAGGGCCAGAGCGACCAGGATCACGTTATGGCTGGCGATGCGTAATGCGATCGGTACACGGCGGTGGCGCAGTGCCCGGAAGATCAGCAGGAAGAAGTTATCGGTTTTTACTGGC
>NZ_VBVZ01000117.1 GCF_005863185.1 Pseudomonas edaphica | reverse complement strand
CGTAGAAGGCGGCGGGCAAGTCGCGCCCATCGACCACCGAGTTGTGGCGTACCACACAGCCATCGCCGACGGCGCAGTTGAACAGCACGCTGTTGAAGCCGATGAAAACGCGGTCGCCCACGGTGCACGGGCCGTGGACGATGGAGCGATGCGCAATAGACGTAAACTCGCCAATCGTCACCGCCGCACCGGATTTGGAGTGGATCACCACGCCGTCCTGGATATTGGAATTGGCGCCGATGGTGATCGGGTCCATTTTGCCGGTGGCGTCGACTTCGTCGGCGCGGATCACGGCGTAGGGGCCGACGAACACGTTCTCGCCAATGATGACCTTGCCGCAGATGATCGCGGTCTTGTCGACGTAGGCCGACTCGGCAATCACCGGCAGATCGCCGGAAGGGTTCTTGCGGATCATGCAACAGGCTCCGTGATGATGTGGACGTGGTTGCCATCGATGGCGTTGTAGAAGCAAGTCGGCCGCCCGGTGTGGCAGGCCGGGCCTTGTTGGTCGACGATCAACAGCACGGCATCGCCATCACAATCCAGGCGTGCCTCAATCAACTGTTGCCAATGGCCAGAGCTTTCGCCTTGCGCCACAGTTGCTGGCGCGAGCGTGACCAGTAGCAGACGTGCCCGCTGGCCAGGGTTTCGCTGAGGGCCTGGCGATTCATCCAGGCCAGCATCAGCACCTCGCCGCTGCCGTGTTGCTGGGCGATGGCGGCGATCAGGCCATCGCTGTTCCACGGCAGGGCGTCGAGTACGGGTTCGAGTGGAAAGCGGCTGCCCAGGGCAGCCTCTTCCAGGTCGAGCATGCTCAGTGTCATGGCTTGCTCAGGGCGGCGCACAAGGTGTTGAGGTTGTACTCGAACAGACCGGTAAAGGTGCTGGCCGGGCCTTCAGCGGCGAGGGCGTCGGAGTACAGCGTGCCGCCGATCTGCGCGCCGCTTTCGTCAGCGATCTGCTTGAGCAGGCGTGAGTCCTTGATGTTTTCCATGAACACGGCTTTGACCTTGTCCTTGCGGATCTGGGTGATCAGCGCGGCGACTTCGGCGGCCGAAGGTTCGCGTTCGGTCGACAGACCTTGTGGTGCCAGGAACTGAATGCCATAGGCCTGGCCCAGGTAACCAAAGGCGTCATGGGAGGTGACGATGCGACGGTTGCCGGCTGGCAGCGCGCCGAACTTGGTCTTGGCTTCGGCCAGCAAGCGGTAGATCTGTTTCAGGTAGGCCTGGCTGTTGCTCAGGTAGTCAGCCTTGTTGGCCGGGTCGGCCGCCACCAGTGCCTTGGTGATGTTGTTCACATAGATTTCGGCGTTGGCCAGGTTGTGCCAGGCGTGCGGGTCCGGAATGGTTTCGCCGTCTTCTTCCATGGTGTGGGAAATCACGCCTTTGCTGGCGGTGACCACCGTGGCTTTGGTTTCGGTGCTGGTGACCAGGCGGTCCAGCCAGGGTTCGAAGCCCAGGCCGTTCTTGATGATGACCTTGGCCTTGAGCAAGGCTTTGGCATCGTCCGGCGTCGGCTCATAGGTGTGGGCGTCGGAGTCAGGGCCGACCATGTTGCTGATCTGGATGTGGTCGCCACCGATCTGGTGGGTGATGTCATCGAGAATACTGAAACTGGTGACCACTTGGAGTTTGTCGGCGGCCTGGGCCATCGACAAGGGCAGCAGAAGACTGAACAGCACGAGTAAAGCGCGCATCGGGAAACACCTCATTGGGATGTAAGAGAGGGCGGGCGGCGCAGCAAGCCGTGCACCGGGCCGAAAACCACGGACAGCAGATACCCGCCGCCAGCCACCAGCACGATGGCCGGGCCGCTGGGCAGTGAGTAGTAGAACGACAGCAGCAAACCAAGCCACACCGACAGGCATCCCAGCACCGCCGATACTGCAATCAACACCGGCAGGCGCCGGCTCCAGAAGCGTGAAGCAATCGCCGGCAACATCATCAAACCCACCACCATCAACGCGCCGATAGCCTGGAAGCCGATCACCAGGTTCAGCACCACCAGGGTCAGGAATAACCCGTGGGCGAGCGGGCCAAGGCGGCTTACGGTTTGCAGAAACAGCGGGTCGAGGGTGTCCAGCAGCAGCGGTTTGTAGATCAATCCCATGGCGATCAGGCTGAAACCCGAGACCCAAAGCATGCCGGTGAGGGTGGTTTCATCCACCGCCAGGGCGGAGCCGAACAGCAGGTGCAAGAGGTCCAGGCGCTTGCCGGCGATGCCCAGGATCAGCACGCCGGCGGCGAGCGAGATGGGGTAGATGGCGGCGAGGCTGGCATCTTCACGCAGGCCGGTGCGGCGGGTGATCCACGCCGACAATCCGGCCATGCTCAGCCCAGCGCCGAGGCCACCGATGGTCAGCGCCGGCAGGCTGATGCCGGCGAACCAGAAGCCCAGTGCGGCACCGGGCAGGATGCCGTGGGCGACGGCGTCACCGATCAGGCTCATGCGCCGCAGAATCAAAAACACACCCAGCGGCGCGGTGCTGCAGGCAAGCACCAGCCCTCCAATCAGGGCACGGCGCATGAAAACGAAATCTTGAAAGGGCATCCACAGGTGGGCGGCGAAGTGCATCAGGCCACCTGCATGTGAGGTTGCGGGCGGATCAGTTCTTTACTGGGGCCAAATACGCAGCCAGAGCTTTTGATTTGCACTACTTGCTGAGTGTGGTGGCGCACGGAGGCAAGGTCATGACAAACGATCACCACCGTGCGGCCTTCATCGTGCCAGGCGTGCACATGGTTCCAGCACAGCGCCTGGCCTTCTTCGTCGAGGGCGGCGTGGGGCTCGTCGAGCAGCAATACTGGCGCTTCAGCCAGGCTCATGCGCGCCAGCAGTGCACGTTGCAGTTCGCCGCCAGACAACGCCATCAACGGTCGATGTTCCAGGCCGGTGAGGCACCAGTCTTCCAGCACTGCGTGCAGACGCTGGCTGCGTTGTTCCGGGCTGAGTTTGGTGCCCCAGAATCCGGCGGCCACCAACTCTTGCAGGCTGATCGGAAACTGCCGGTCCAGGTGTTGCTGCTGTGGCAGGAACGACAAGCCGCCACGACGTGGAACATCCACGCTGACGTTGCCCGCCAACGGCTTTTGCAGCCCAGCGATGACTTTGAGCAGGCTGCTCTTGCCCGTGCCGTTGGCGCCAATGATGCCGGTGAGGCTGCCTTTTTCCAGGCGCAGATCCAGCGCAGGGGTGAGTGGTTGCCCGGGGGCGCCCCAGCGCAAAGCGTTGCAGGTGATCATGCAGAGTCTCTCGTCCAGCGGCTTTCAGCCACGGCATCGTGCGCGTGTAGGCTTTCGGCGTGGATCACTTTCAGGTGGAAGGCTTTGACAGCATCCGAGCGTTTCAAGGCGAGGTTCAGGCGGCGGGCGGCGTCTTCGCAGAACATCAGGTTCTGCCCATTGGCCAAGGCGAAGGCTTGTTCGTCCGCCCGTTTTACAGCGGTTTGCACGGCGGTGCCGAGGGCGGATTCGACGGTGTCGATCAGGTCTGTGAGCGGCAGCGTGTTCTGGCTGGCGTCCAGTTGGATCGACAGTTGGGCGCTGCTGCGCTGGCTGTGGGGCGTGGCCACGATGCCGTTGGTGCTGCCGAGCCAGGTCAATACGTCTTCGTGCTGCACCGGTTTGTTGGCGAAGTCCTGAAGAAATTGCTGCTGAATCAACTGCCTGGCGAGCGCAGCTGAGCAAGGGCAGGTTGAGGAATAAGTAACGTCAATTTTTAGTTCCACGTGGAACATCTGGTTTTCCAGACGCGCTTCGATGCACACCGGGTAGCCTTTCCAACCGGCCAGCGGGCTGACCAGCGCCGGGCGTTTGAGTAACAAATCCGTGTGAATGCGCAAGTAGGCGTTCTTAGATAATCCTTCATGACTCTCGAGAAAGCGCTGCAGTACATTACGCAGAAGTGCAGGTGTAAGAAGCTGCTGGTCGAGCATTTCCAAGGCCAGGTACAGGCGCGACATATGAATGCCACGGGCCTCGCCATCGTCCAGGCTTACGCCTGCATCGGCGGTGGCAGTCAGGCGTTGGCCGTCGATGAGGATTGGCAGGGCGATGCCGCACATGCCCACCCAGTCGAGTGGCAAGGCTTGCCGTGAAGCCTGCGCAGCGATATCCGGCAGAGTCAGCGCATTCATGAGCAGGTCCATCGTTGGCAATAAAAAGACATGTTATATTATAACGATTAAGTCGACGATGATTTTTCTGCTCCAGTCTTTCTTCAGTCATGTCGAGCAGGGACGCTCCTTTATTTGCGGTGTTTTTCATGCACAGACGTCAGCTTCTCAATCTGCTGCTGGTCAGCCCTCTGTTCACCTTTCCATTGGGGGCGTTCGCCACACAGATTCGTAATGCGCGCTTGTGGCGCTCCGACGACAAACTGCGGCTGGTGTTCGACCTCAGCGGCCCGGTGCAATACAAGACCTTCTCCCTGACGTCGCCGGAGCGCGTGATCATCGACCTGAGCGGCGCCGGGCTCAGTGGTGATTTTTCGCAGTTGGCGCTGAAGGACAGTGGGATTACGTCGATTCGTTCGGGGCATTTCGGCAAGAGCGATACGCGCATCGTGCTGGACCTGGCCTCGCCGATGCAGCTCAACAGCTTTTTATTGCCGCCACAGGATGGTCAAGGCCATCGCCTGGTACTCGACCTGACCAACGCCACCCACGCGCCGCGCCAGATTGCTGCGCAGCCGGCGCCGCTGGTGGCTCCAGTAGATAAAGCGCACCCCAAGCGCGACATCATCGTGGTGGTCGACCCTGGCCACGGCGGCAAAGACCCTGGCGCCATCGGCTCCAAGGGCCAGCGCGAAAAGGATGTGGTGCTGTCCATCGCCCAACTGCTGGCCAAACGCTTGAAGCGCGAGAAGGGCTTTGACGTGAAGCTGGTGCGCAACGACGACTTCTTCGTGCCGCTGCGCAAGCGCGTGGACATCGCCCGTCAGCACAAGGCCGATATGTTTATCTCGGTGCATGCCGACGCCGCGCCGCGCCTCACCGCCTCCGGGGCTTCGGTGTATGCGTTGTCCGAAGGCGGTGCCACCTCCGCCACCGCGCGCTTCATGGCGCAGCGCGAAAACGGCGCCGACCTGTTGGGCGCCACGACATTGCTCAACCTCAAGGACAAGGATCCGATGCTCGCCGGGGTAATTCTCGATATGTCGATGAACGCCACCATCGCCTCCAGCCTGCAACTGGGCAGCTCGGTGTTGGGCAGCCTGCAAAGCATCACCACGTTGCACCAGAAGCGCGTGGAGCAAGCCGGGTTTGCGGTGCTCAAATCACCTGACGTGCCGTCGATCCTGGTGGAAACCGGGTTTATCTCCAACACTCGGGACGCCCAGCGGCTGGTGACGGCGCGTCATCAACAAGCCGTGGCGGATGGCCTGTTCGACGGCCTGAAAAAATACTTCGAGAAGAACCCGCCGATGAACAGCTACATGGCTTGGGTTCAGGAACAGAAGAGCGGCCAGGTCTAACAGCCGGCTATACGGCTGCACGTGAACTTGGCGCTGGCGCCACCCGAACTGGAAAACCGGTTGATGGTGGTCCAGCCCACGCGGCGCGTGTAGCCGACCCACGCCTCACCATCGGACGCCAACCCGGTAAAGAACGTCAGCTGCCCATAGCGGCTACTGGTTTGTGCCCAATAGCGTTTGCCGATCACCTCAAAACCGCGCAAATACGTAGTGCTGCCAACCGTCGCCACGCTGTAGGCATTGCCCAGCGGGTCTACGCAGGCCAGCAAATTAGCGCTGCGCGTGCAGCTCGCCAACGGGCTCGGCGTTTGCGCGCAGGCAGATCCTGCCACGCCCAATAACAGGGCATACACCAGATATTTCATAGTGCCTCTCGGGCAAGAAAGTGTTCCAGCATTGCGCCCTTCGTCGTGGCGAGCAAGCCGGGATTGGCTTATTTGTGTTGTTATACTATAACATTAAATAACAGCCTGACCCGTGAACCGCTTCCCATGACTGAACAAGAGCTCCTGGCCCAACTGCCCGCCGATTACATGAATGACGTTCAGCAAGGCTTCTTCCGAGCGCTGCTGCTGACGCAGCGCTACGAACTGCAGGCGCGTATCGAGGCTGAATTCCTGGTGCTGCGCGAGCAGGAAACCAACAGCGACCTGGCCGATATCGGCAGCGCCGAAGAGCAGCGCCAGTGGCAGCTGCGCCTGCTGGAGCGTGAAAAAAAGCTCTTGGACAAGATCGACGATGCCCTCGAACTGCTGGCCCGCGGCGAATATGGCTGGTGTCGCGAAACCGGCGAGCCCATCGGCCTGCAACGCCTGCTGCTGCGCCCCACTGCCACCCTGTCTATCGAAGCCAAAGAACGTGAAGAGCTGCGCGAACGCCATAAACGGGCGATTTGACCGGCCAACCCTGATGAGGATTACCTGATGACTAATCGCCTTCCCGTTACCGTGCTGTCCGGCTTTCTCGGCGCTGGTAAAAGCACGCTGCTCAACTACGTTCTGCGCAACCGCGAAAACCTGCGGGTGGCGGTGATCGTCAACGACATGAGTGAAATCAATATCGACGGCAGCGAGGTGCAGCGCGACGTCACGCTGAATCGCTCCGAAGAAAAACTGGTGGAGATGAGCAACGGCTGCATCTGCTGCACCTTGCGTGAAGACTTGCTGGAAGAAGTCACAAAGCTCGCCAAGGAAGGGCGCTTCGATTACCTGTTGATCGAGTCCACCGGCATTTCCGAGCCGCTGCCCGTGGCCGAAACCTTCACGTTCCGTGATGAAAACGAGCAAAGCCTGGCCGATATCGCACGCCTGGACACCATGGTCACCGTGGTCGACGGCATGAATTTCCTGCTCGATTACCAAGCTGCCGAAAGCCTCGCTTCCCGGGGTGAAACCCTGGGCGAAGACGACGAGCGCTCCATCACCGATTTGCTCATCGAGCAGATCGAATTCGCCGACGTGATCCTGATCAGCAAGATCGACCTGATCAGTAGCCGCGAACGCGAGGAGTTGATGGCCATCCTTGAGCGCCTCAATGCGCAGGCGGAAATCATCCCGATGGTGATGGGCGAAGTGCCGCTGAACAAGATCCTCAACACTGGCCGCTTCGACTTCGAACGCGCAGCGCAAGCGCCGGGGTGGTTGCAGGAGCTACGCGGTGAACATGTGCCGGAAACCGAAGAATATGGCATCGCCTCCACCGCTTACCGCGCGCGTCGCCCGTTTCATCCGCAGCGTTTCTTCGACTTTATCGATCGCCCGTGGGTGAACGGCAAACTGCTGCGCTCCAAGGGCTTTTTCTGGCTGGCGAGCAAGCATCAGGATGCCGGCAGTTGGTCCCAGGCCGGTGGCTTGATGCGCCATGGTTTTGCCGGGCGCTGGTGGCGTTTTGTGCCGAAAAGCCAGTGGCCGCAGGACGAAGAAAGCGTAGCGGCGATCATGGGCAACTGGCAATTGAGCACCGGCGACTGCCGTCAGGAACTGGTGTTTATCGGGCAAAACATCGACTTCGCGCAGATGCGCGCCGAGCTGGACGCGTGCTTGCTTAACGATGAAGAAATGGCCCAGGGCGTCGAAGGCTGGCGCCAGTTGGCCGACCCCTTTGGCCCTTGGTATGAGCAGGTAGCCTGATGCTGGCCCCGGTAATTCCCTTACGCCCGGTGATCCGGCAGACCCGGGGTGAAACGCCGCTGGCGCTGTCGGACATCCTCGAAAATGACGTCAACCTGGCGCTGTGGCAGCGCCAGTTGCCCCTGCATATCGCCGAATTTGGCGCCTTGCTGGTGGCGCTCAATGAGCCGTTGGCGGATTCCTTGGTGATTGAGCTCGACAATGAGGAGGCTGTGCCCAATTTGCAGGGTTTGGCCTCCAGTTGCCGTGATCTTGAAGGTTACGAAGGCTTTATCGCCGATGTGTCCTGGCTGGTCAGCGCGTTTGCTTGCCTGCTCGGTGCCAAGAGGATTGGCGTGCGTTTGCGGCTGTTGGACAAGGCCATGTGCCCGCGTTTTCACGTCGACCATGTGCCGGTTCGACTGATCACCACCTACGCCGGCATCGGCAGCCAGTGGCTGCGCGAAGGCGTGATGGACCGGCGTAAACTCAGCCAGCCCGACGCGGAACCTACCGAGCGTATCGAGCAGGTCCACTGCGGTGAAGTGGCTTTGCTCAAGGGCACAAAATGGCACGGCAACGAGAACCATGGCTTGATCCATCGCTCACCCGCGCTCAAGGCCGACGAGCGCCGGTTGATCCTGACGCTGGATTGGCTCGCATAACCGCGTAGGATCAAGCGCTCTACCCGGCCTGAATGAAGCCCCATGCTGCAGAACATTCCTACCCACGTGATTGCCGGGCCTTTGGGCGCCGGCAAGACCAGCCTGATCAAACACCTGTTGGCCCAACGCCCGGCCAACGAGCGCTGGGCCGTGTTGATCAATGAGTTCGGGCAAATCGGCCTGGACGCTGCCTTGCTTACACAGGACGACGACGGCATTGCGCTGGGCGAAGTCGCTGGTGGCTGTTTGTGCTGTGTGAATGGTGCACCGTTCCAGGTAGGGCTTGGCCGCCTGTTGCGTAAGGCCAAGCCGGATCGGCTGTTTATCGAGCCCTCGGGCCTGGGGCATCCGGCGCAGTTGCTCAAGCAGTTGCGCGAGGCGCCATGGCAGGGCGTGCTCGCGGTTCAGCCGTGTGTGTTGGTATTGGATGCCCAAGCCTTGGCAGCGGGCAAAGCTTTGCCGCAAGCGCAGCAGGAAGCGCTGGCCAGCGCCGGTTTGTTGGTATTGAACAAAGATGAATCGTTGGATGCCTCACAGCGCCAGGCCATAGAACAGCAACTGCCTGCTTGCCCGATTTACTGGACACGCCAGGCGCAGTTGCCGCTCAAGCAATTGCCCGGCCTGGATGCACAGGCTGGCGCAGCTGTGGATAACTTCGAGGTGCCCAAAGGTGTGGTACAGATGCCGGCCGTCTGGGTTGATCCTGCGTTGCCCATTTGCCTGAGTCAGGCCCAGGAAGGTGGCTGGAGTATCGGTTGGCGCTGGCATCCAAGCCAGTCGTTCGACATTGCGCGCCTGCACAGCTGGCTTTCTGGCCTTGAATGGCGCCGCGCCAAGCTGGTTATCCACAGCGGCGATACCTGGGTGTCGGCTAACGCTGTGGATAATGGTCCACTCGCCTGGCAACCCAGCGAGTGGCGCCGCGATTCACGTATTGAATTGATCTTCAGCCAGCCACAGGACGTGGCTGGGCTACAGAGCGCGCTGGCCGCGTGCCGTCAGTGACGGGTCTTGCTGGCGTGGTCCTGGCGCCATTGGCTCAGCTCGATGACTTCGGCGCTGGGCTGCGGTGTCTTGATCTCGAACGGGTAGGGCGCCAATTCGATCTGCGCGCTGTGGGCGCCAAACTGAGTGATAGTCCCGGGATGACGGGCTTCCCCGGTCACAGTGAACTCAAAGTTGTAAATGCGTGCCAGACGCCGTCGACCATTGGCATCTTTCACAAAACCGATGCGTTTTAACGCCACTGCGCCGTCGAGCAGTTCGATATCCAGTTTGGCGCAATGCTGCTTGACCCGCTCCAGCGCCCGTTCGCGCAGGCCGTGGTTGTGCCACACCCAGGCGGCACCGGTCGCCAACAGCATCAACACGAAGATATTTCCCAGGGTCAGCATGCGATGAACTCCAACAAAGTGAGAGCAGCTTAACTGTGTCTCTGGTCTGTCGTACAGGCTGGGTTTAGTCGCATACTGCGCGGCCAGAATTCAAACGGCTTTACGGAAATCTCCCGCATGAAACGCACACCTCATCTGCTTGCGATCCAGTCTCATGTGGTCTTTGGCCACGCCGGAAACAGCGCCGCCGTGTTCCCCATGCAGCGGGTCGGGGTGAACGTCTGGCCGCTGAACACGGTGCAGTTCTCCAATCACACTCAGTATGGCCAGTGGGCGGGCGAAGTGCTGGCGCCGCAGCAAATTCCGGCGTTGGTAGAAGGCATTGCCGCGATTGGCGAGTTGGGCAACTGCGATGCGGTACTGTCCGGCTACTTGGGCAGTGCCGACCAGGGCCGAGCGATTCTTACCGGCGTGGCCCGTATCAAGGCCATCAACCCCAAGGCCCTGTACCTGTGCGACCCAGTCATGGGCCATCCGGAAAAAGGCTGCATCGTGCCCCAGGAAGTCAGCGATTTCCTGCTGGACGAGGCGGCGGCCATGGCGGATTTCCTGTGCCCCAACCAACTGGAGCTGGACAGCTTCGCCGGGCGCAAGCCGCAATCGCTGTTCGATTGCCTGGCGATGGCCAAGGCGCTGCTGGCCCGTGGGCCGAAGGCGGTATTGGTCAAACACTTGGATTATCCGGGCAAGCTGCCGGAGGGTTTCGAGATGCTGCTGGTCACAGCAGACGGCAGCTGGCACTTACGCCGGCCGTTGCTGGCGTTCCCGCGTCAGCCGGTGGGCGTGGGCGACCTGACGTCGGGGTTATTCCTGGCGCGTGTGCTGTTGGGTGACAGCCTGTTGGCGGCCTTCGAATTCACCGCCGCAGCGGTGCATGAAGTGCTGCTGGAAACCCAGGCCTGCGCCAGTTACGAGCTGGAGCTGGTACGGGCTCAGGATCGTATCGCGCATCCTCGCGTACGCTTTGAGGCAACACCCATCGGCCTGTAAGCACACAAAACCCAATGTGGGAGCTGGCTTGCCTGCGATAGCGGTGTGTCAGGCGACAAAGATGTCGACTGTCAGGCCCTCATCGCAGGCAAGCCAGCTCCCACATTCGATTGGGTTTACAGCTCGAAATTTACGGCCCGTCTGCCTTGATTTCCCGATAACGCTTCTCCAGCTCCTGACGAATCTGCCGACGCTGTTGCGCCTGCACAAAGCGGCGCTTGTCTTCGCTGTTCTGTGGCTGCAGCGGCGGTACGGCGGCGGGTTTGCGCTGGTCGTCCACGGCCACCATGGTGAAGAAGCAGCTGTTGGTATGGCGCACCGAGCGCTCGCGGATGTTTTCGGTCACCACCTTGATGCCCACTTCCATCGATGTGTTGCCGGTGTAGTTGACCGAGGCCAGGAAGGTCACCAGCTCGCCGACATGGATCGGCTCGCGAAAAATCACCTGGTCGACCGACAGTGTGACCACATAACGGCCCGCGTAACGGCTCGCGCAGGCGTAGGCCACTTCGTCGAGGTATTTGAGCAGGGTGCCGCCGTGCACATTGCCTGAGAAGTTGGCCATGTCAGGGGTCATCAATACCGTCATCGACAGCTGGGCGTTTCCGGGTTCCATAGCACACTCACGGGTTGTAGGCATTGGTTGGGGGACACCTCTACGGGTGCTGGAATCTTTACAGCGCTCTCCCTAACGGGACGCCAGTGGGCGGCTTGCCGTCACGCGAACGCCGATCTGTTTCCATATATTGCACCGGCTTTCTGCCGGAAGTCGTGGTGTTAACCTTCAAAAGCCCATCCCAGGGCATTTCTTACGATCAAGGCAGACTTTTCCTTCCGCGCTTAGCGACTGTTCAAGGGCGCGTGTGGAAGTGGGAAAAGCGCCAGTACCCCTCAAGGAGCCCCTCGTCATGCACGCCATCAGCTTTATCCAGGACTTGGCCGTGATCATGCTGGTGGCAGGGGTTGTCACCATCCTGTTCCACCGCCTCAAGCAGCCGGTGGTGCTGGGGTATATCGTCGCGGGGTTCATCATTGGCCCTCACACGCCGCCGTTCGGCCTGATCCACGACGAAGACACCATCAAGACCCTGGCTGAGCTGGGGGTGATCTTCCTGATGTTCTGCCTGGGCCTGGAGTTCAGCCTGCGCAAGTTGTTCAAGGTCGGCGCCACGGCGTTTATCGCGGCCTTCCTGGAAATCATCCTGATGATCTGGATCGGCTACGAGATCGGCCGCTGGTTCGACTGGAACACCATGGACTCGCTGTTCCTCGGCGCGATCCTGGCGATTTCCTCGACCACCATCATCGTCAAGGCGCTCAATGACCTGAAGATGAAGAACCAGCGTTTTGCCCAACTGATTTTTGGCGTGCTGATCGTCGAGGACATCCTGGGCATCGGCATCATCGCCTTGCTGTCGAGCATCGCCGTCAGCGGCACGGTGAGTTCCGGTGAGGTGTTCTCTACGGTTGGCAAGCTGTCGCTGTTCATGATCGTGGCGTTGGTCATCGGCATTTTGCTGGTGCCGCGCCTGTTGGCCTATGTGGCCAAGTTTGAAAGTAACGAGATGCTGCTGATCACCGTGTTGGGCCTGTGTTTCGGCTTTTGCCTGCTGGTGGTCAAACTCGAATAGAGCATGGTGCTGAGTGCTTTCCTGATCGGCGCGATCATGGCCGAATCTCGCCAGTTGATTAAAATTGAACGCCTGATCGAACCGGTTCGCGACATGTTCAGCGCGATCTTCTTTGTCGCCATCGGCTTGATGATCGACCCGCAGATCCTGCTGCAGTACGCCTGGCCCATCGCGGTGATTACCGTGGCAGTAGTGCTGGGCAAGATGCTGTCCTGCGGCCTGGGGGCGTTTATTGCCGGCAATGATGGCCGTACCTCACTGCGTGTGGGTATGGGGCTGTCACAGATTGGCGAGTTTTCCTTCATCATCGCCGCGCTGGGGATGACCTTGCAGGTGACCAGTGACTTCCTCTATCCGGTGGCGGTGGCGGTTTCGGCGATCACCACGCTGCTCACGCCGTACCTGATTCGCGGCGCTGACCCATTGTCGTTGAAGATTGCCGCGGTAATGCCCAAGCGCATGAGCCGGGTGTTCGGCCTGTATGGCGAATGGTTGCGCAGTATTCAGCCTCAAGGTGAGGGCGCGATGCTGGCGTCGATGATTCGCAAGATCATCCTGCAAGTGGGCGTGAACCTGGCATTGGTGATCGCGATCTTCTTTGCCGGCAGCTTCTTCGCGGCGCGCATTGGCGGGTACCTGGAAGGCTGGATCAGTGATCCGAGCTGGCAGAAGGCATTGATCTGGGGTGGGGCGTTGCTGCTGTCGCTGCCGTTTCTGATTGCGGCGTACCGCAAGCTCAAGGCGCTGTCGATGTTGCTGGCGGAGATGAGTGTGAAACCGGAGATGGCCGGGCGGCATACCCAGCGTGTGCGACGGGTGATCGCGGAGGTGATCCCGATCCTGTCGCTGTTGGTGATCTTCCTGCTATTGGCAGCCTTGTCGGCGAGTATTTTGCCGACCAACAAGTTGCTGGTGCTGATTGCCGTGGTCACGGCGGCGGTGGCGGCGGTGCTCTGGCGGTGGTTCATCCGCGTGCATACGCGGATGCAGGTCGCCTTGCTGGAGACGCTGGATAACCACAAAGATACATC
>NZ_VBVZ01000116.1 GCF_005863185.1 Pseudomonas edaphica | reverse complement strand
CGCTCCCACAGGTGAATGCATTCCAAGGGTGGGAGCGGGCTTGCCCGCGATGGCGCCGGTACAGACGCTTCAGGAAGCCAGGCTTTTACGAAACCTGGCCAAGGCCACCGCAAAAAACACCAACCCAATCCCCACCAACGCCAGCAAATCCGGCCACACCACACCCACGCCCGCATCACGAAACAGTATGGCCGCACTCAAACTCACAAAGTGCGTCGACGGTGAGCCTTGCATCACCCATTGCAACCACTCGGGCATGCTGTCCAATGGCGTACTGCCGCCAGACAGAAGCAGCATCGGAATAATCACCGGAATCGCCAGCAAGCCAAACTGAGGCGTCGAACGCGCAAGGGTGGCGAGGAAGATCCCCAGTGCCGTACTCGCAAACAGGTACAGCGCCGTCACCAGCAAAAACAGGCTCAAAGACCCGGCCAGCGGCACACCGAGCAAGCCTTTGACTACCAGCTCCAGCGACAGCCACGTACACAGCACCACCACCAGCATATTGCTCCAGATTTTTGCCAGCATGATTTCCAGCGCGGTCAGCGGCAGCACCAGCAAATGGTCGAGCGTGCCGTGTTCACGCTCGCGCAGCAGCGCCGTGCCGGTGAGCACGATGGCCAGGATGGTGATGTTGTTGACGATCTGGATCACCGCCAAAAACCAGCCGCCTTCCAGGTTGGTGTTGAACAACGCCCGTGTGGTCAGCCGCGCAGGCGTCTTGCCAGCCGCGTCGGTTTGCCCGCTGTAGCTTTGCAACTCACGCTGGAAAATCCGGCCGATATAGCCTGCGCCCATAAATGCCTGGCTCATCGCTGTGGCATCGACGTTCACCTGCACACCCGGCTGGCGCCCGGCCAACAGGTCGGCCTGGAAGTTGGCTGGCACATTGATCACGAAGGTGTACTCGCCGCTGTCCATGACCTTGTCCAATTGGTCGTAGTCCAGTGGTGCAGGCGGTTGAAACTCGGGCGGCTGCAGCGCCTCGGCCATTTGCCGCGACAGCGCGCTGTGGTCCTCATCAACAAACGCCACGCTGGCGTTGTGCACACCAATGACCGAGCCAGCGGCGGGCATGTAGATCGCGACAGTGAAGGCGTAGAACAAAAACAGCAGCAACACGCTGTCGTGACGCAGGCTGGTCAATTCCTTGAAGCCCAGGCGCAGGATATGAGCGAGCTTGTGCATCAGGCCTCCTGCTTTTTGAGCATGATCAGGCTCAGCCCAGTGAACCCGACGAAAAACCCGAACAGCGCCAGGCATTGCGGCCACAACTGGCGCAGGTCCAGGGCCTTGGTGAAGGTGCCTACTGCGATATCCAGAAAGTGCCCGGCGGGGAATAACGTGCCCATCAGCGCGGCCGCGCCTTCCAGGGACGAGCGCGGTACGATCAGCCCGGAGAACTGGATGGTCGGCAGGCTGGTGATGATCATGGTGCCGAGGATAGCCGCGATCTGGGTGCGGGTGAACGCGGAAATCAGCAGACCCATGCTCGTCGTTGCGAGTACATACAACAGGCCGCCTACCGCCAGCGCCACGCCGCTGCCCTTGAATGGCACGCCGAACAGCCAGCGGTTCATCGCCACCAGCAGTGCCAGGTTCACCAGGCTAACGGCCAGATACGGCGCCTGTTTGCCCAACAGGAACTCCAGGCGCGTCAGCGGCGTGGCGTAGAAGTTGGTGATCGACCCCAGCTCCTTTTCACGCACGATGCCCAACGCGGTGAGCATTGCCGGGATAAACGCCAGGATCAGCGCCATCACGCCAGGGCCGATGGCGTTTACGCTGACCACGTCCTGGTTATAGCGAAAGCGTGTTTCCAGCTTGGCGGCGGCTTGTGTGCTGCCGGGCAGGCTGCTCAGTTCGGCCAGTTGCTGGAGATTGCCTTGGTGCACCGCTTCGACGTAGTTACGGCTGGTTTCGGCGCGAAACGGCATGCCGCCATCGATCCACGCAGCCACGGTGGGTTGGCGGCCGGCGTACAGGTCGCGGCCAAAACCGGGTGGAATTTCCAGCGCCAGTTTGATTTCTGAACGTTGCAGGCGCCGGTGCAGTTCGTTGGCATCGCGGATGGGGGCTTGTTCGGCGAAGTAGCGCGAGCTGCGGAAGGCTTCCAGGTAGGCGCGACTTTGCGGAGTCTGGTCCTGGTCGTAGACGGCGAAGGCAAGGTTTTCCACGTCCAGGGAAATGCCGTAACCGAAGATCACCATCATGAACATCGCACCGAGCAGGGCGAAGGCCATGCGCACTTTGTCGCGCAACAGCTCTTTGCCTTCGCGACTGGCCACGGCCAGCAGGCGGGCGATGCTGAAGCCGCGTTTGCTGACGGTCGGCGTGCTGCTTTCGCTGACAGTTTTGTTCGGTGCGGCAGGTTCGGCTTCGCCTTGGGCCTGTTCCAGGCAGGTGACGAACGCAGCCTCCAATGTGTCGCCGTGGAATTGCTGCTGCAACGCGTCGGGGGTGTCGCAGGCCAGCACTTTGCCCGCGTGCATCAGCGAGATGCGGTCGCAGCGCTGGGCCTCGTTCATAAAGTGGGTGGACAGAAAGATCGTCACGCCTTGCTCGCGGGACAACTCAACCAATAGCCGCCAGAAATCATCCCGCGCCGCGGGGTCTACGCCCGAGGTCGGCTCATCGAGAATCAGCACTTCCGGGCGATGCAGCACCGCCACCGCCAGTGACAAGCGCTGGCGCAGGCCCAGGGGCAACTCGCCGGAGGGTTGCTCGGCCACTTCACCGAGGTCGAAGCGCTGGATCAGCTCGTCGATACGCGGGCCGCTGTCGGCCTTGGGCAAGTCGAACAGTTGCGCATGCAGCACCAGGTTCTGGCGCACGCTGAGTTCGCCGTACAGCGAAAAGCTTTGCGACATAAAGCCCACGCGCTTGCGAGTGGCCAAATCCTTGGCATTCACCGGGTTACCCAGCAGCGTGGCGCTGCCTTCGGTGGCCGGCATCAGCCCGGTGAGAACTTTCATGGTGGTCGTCTTGCCGCAGCCGTTGGAACCGAGAAAGCCGAAGATCTCGCCGCGACCAATCGCAAAGCTGACCTTGTTCACCGCCGTAAAATCCCCAAGGCGCAGCGTCAGGTCGTGGGCTTCGATGGCGATGTCAGTGTTGCCACTTTCGCGCGGCGGGATCACCAGCGCCTGGTTGTCGTGGGCGCTGTCACCCTGGAAATGAGTAAAAGCCTCATCCAGTTTGCCGCTGGGTGTAACGGCCGCCAGCTCGCGGCTCAGGCCATCGGCGATCAGCTTGCCGCGATCGAGCATCAGGCAATGTTCGAACTGCTCGGCCTCTTCCATGTAGGCGGTGGCTACCAGCAGCGTCAGCTGTGGGCGCTCGCTGCGCACGGTTTCGACCAGCTCCCAGAAACGCCGCCGCGACAGTGGGTCGACGCCCGTGGTGGGTTCGTCGAGGATCAACAAATCAGGGTCGTGGATCAGCGCGCAGCACAGGCCGAGCTTCTGCTTCATGCCGCCGGACAACTTCCCGGCCGGGCGCTCGGCGAAGCGTGCGAGGTCGGTGGCCAGCAGCAGGTTGTGCATGCGTTGCTCGCAATCGGCTTTGGACAAACCGAACAACGTGGCGAAGAAACGGATGTTCTCGCTGATGGACAACTCAGGGTAAAGGTTGCCGCCCAGGCCTTGGGGCATAAAGGCGATGCGCGGGTACAGGCTATTGCGATGGCGGCGATCTTCGATGGAGCCGCCGAGCACCTCAAGCTGGCCAGCCTGAAGTTTTTTGACCCCGGCGATCAGCCCCAGCAAACTTGACTTGCCCGCGCCATCCGGGCCGATCAACCCGCAACGGGTGCCCGCCGGCAGGCTGAAGGCAATGTCGATCAGCGCCTGTTGCTTGCCGTAACGGTGTTGGATGCCGGTGGCGTGCAGCGCCAGGTCGGTCATTGCAGGTTGGCCGGCCAGTCGATATCCGCCGTGCGCACATAACCCGCGCCAGGCATGCCCGGTTTGGCTTGTGGTACGGCGCTGGGTTGGGTCAGGCGCAGCTTGACGCGGAACACCAGTTTCTGGCGTTCGTCGCGGGTCTCCACCTCTTTGGGGGTGAATTGCGATTTGGCCGCGACAAAGCTGATTTTCGCCGGCAACGGTTGCTGGGGCAGGGCGTCGAGCAGGATGCGTGCGTCGCTGCCGACGGTGAGGCGGCCGGTGACGGAGGCGGGCAGGTACAGGTTCATGTACTGATCATTCGGGTCAATCAGCAGTAACACTCTGCCGCCTGCGCCGAGCACTTCACCCGGTTCAGCCAGGCGCAATTGAATGATGCCGTCGATGGGCGCGCGCAGGCTGCTGTCGTCGATTTCGCTGGTGAGCTGGGCCACTTGGGCCTGCGCCGCGCCGATGGCCGCTTTCACCGCGTTGACCTGAGCCTGCGCTGCGATCACGGCCGCATTGCCGGTGTTCTGGCGTGCTTGCTGCTGGTCGATCAACTGGCTGCTGGCAAAGCCGCGCTTGTACAGCTCCTGGGTGCGCTTGAGTTCCTGATGGGCCAGCAATTGTTCGCTTTGGCGCAGTTGTACGTTGGCCTCGGCGGCGGCGAAGTTTTCCTTGGCGCGCAGCACTTCGGCTTCGGCCTGGGTGCGCTGAGCTTCAAGGGTGCGGGTGTCCATGCGTGCGAGCAATTGACCTTTGAGCACCTTGTCGCCTTCATCTACGCGCACTTCGGCCAGGCGCCCGGGGATCTTGGCGGCGATCTGCACTTCGGTGGATTCCAGGCGGCCATTGCCCATGCTCAGGCCTTCGGGCAGGCGGTCCTGAGTCGATCGCCAATAACCGAAGCCGCCGGCACCCAGCAACAAGGTGATGAGCGCAACGGCGAAAAGGCGCGACATAGTGTGATTCGTAGACATGACGGCATCCTGCGGCATTAGCATCCTAGTTTGACCGATACCGCCCGAAGGGTCTTGATACCGGTCAAATGAAGCGCAAGCCTAACCCGCTTGGCGTGCAGATGCATGCATCACAGGTGTGACCGCAGGGTTCTGCCTTTTCAGCGCAGGGCGAGTACCGCTGCCCATTGTTCGGCCGTCACCGGCATCACCGACAATCGGCTGCCTTTTTGCACCAGCGGCAATTCGGCGAGGGCAGTTTGTTGCTTCAGGTAGCCAAGGCCCAGCACCTTTGCAAAGGTCTCGACGTGGGCCACGTTGATTGCCGTCCACGGGTTTTTCTCCGGCGTGGCTTTGGCATCGAAGTAGTGGCTTTCGGGTTCCAGCGCAGTCGGGTCGGGATAAGCGGCCTCGACAATTTTGCCGATACCGGCAATGCCCGGTTCAGGGCAGCTGGAGTGATAGAAGAAAAACTCATCGCCAACGGCCATGGCTCGCAAAAAGTTGCGTGCCTGATAGTTGCGCACCCCGTCCCAGCGCGTTTCACCGAGCTTTTCCAGGCCTTTGATGGAGAGTTCATCGGGCTCGGATTTCATCAGCCAGTAGGCCATTTTTGGGCTCCTGAAAAAGGCATTGGATAAGTTGTCAGGCAATTCCATGAAAAACCGACAGTCGGTTGGCGTCAAGGTTTGCGTGTTGGGTCACGTTACCGCAGAATGCCCGCTTTTAAGCTTGACGCAGCTGCAACGGACTACTTTGGAACGTTGTTGTCATCGTGTACGAGGTGCCTGAAGGGGGGCAATCGATGCAACGTAAACCGGATTTACTATGGATTTTGGTTATTTTGTTTGGCCTGGGCGTCGTGACCACCGGATATGCCCAGAGCTTGTGGTCGAGCAAGACCGATGCACCGGTTGAACTGGCTCAGCAGCAGCCACAACCGTTCAAGCGTTAACACTGCTTTTTAAGGCGTCGCTGGTTCCAGCGACGTTTCTGCGACATACCATTTTTTATCGGTGACCGTGCCAGCCAATGGCACATCCCAGCTTGCCTGTGCCAGGCGCTCGACCTTCTGACATTCATGGGCCAGGCCCAGCAGCGTGGGCTTGCGCCAGTTTTTGCGCCGAGCCAGGTAGGCCAGGCTGCGGTCATAAAACCCACCGCCCATGCCCAGTCGCCCACCCACATCATCGAAGCCCACCAGCGGCAACAGCACCAGGTCCAGCGCCCAAACTTGGCGCTGGCGGTTGGCATTTACGTGCGGCTCAAGGATGCGAAAGCGGTTGGGCAACAACTTATCTCCAGGCCGCACACGCTGGAACACCATCTTGGTGCGCGGCCAGGCACTGAGTACCGGCAGATAAGTGGCCTTGCCCCGGCGCTGCGCAGCGCGCAGCAGCAGACGCGGATCGATTTCACCGTCCGTGGGCAGATATAAAGAGATATGTTTGGCCCGGCGAAACAACGGGTGCTGTGCCAGTTGCCGATACAGGCCGTGAGCGGCCTTGCGCTGCTCGCTCGGCGTAAGCGCGCGGCGGGCTTTGCGCAACATGCGTCGAAGTTGCGGACGGGAAAGCGGCGCAGGTTCGGTCATGGTTGTTCGGCTCATAAAACAATGCCAGTCCTGGGACTGGCATTGAGTTTGGGAATTCAGGCTCCCCGACAGAGCCGCTGTCGACTTAGCCCTTGAACCCGAAAGTTCAAGGTGGAAGATGCAGTAGGCTTTAAGGCTTTCCGTCTAGCGGACATGCACACCAGCCCAACGTGCAACTTCCAGGGTAGTGCGAATCGGCTCAGGGACATCGCCGACTGGCAAACACGCCAGGGAGTGGGGCGAGTATACCTTAAACAGACGCGTCAATCAGCCCTTGGGTGGCTCTGGCTCGGTAGAAAGTGCCAGATCCACGCGTTCGAGCAGGTCACGCACTTGCTCACGCGTCGAGCCGCTGGCCTGCACGTCAGGCCGTTCCTGCTTATGCAGCAGATCGTGGGTAATGTTCAGTGCGGCCATCACGGCGATACGGTCGGCGCCGATGACTTTGCCGCTGCTGCGGATTTCACGCATCTTGCCGTCCAGATAGCGGGCAGCACTCACCAGATTGCTGCGTTCTTCCTGGGGGCAGATGATCGAATATTCTTTGTCGAGGATCTGCACGGTAACGCTATTGCTTGAACTCATGAGTCTTGCTCCAGGGCCTTCAGGCGCGAAATCATCGATTCGACCTTACGCCGGGCGATTTCGTTTTTTTCAATGAGGTGAGCGCGTTCCTCGCGCCAGGTCTTTTCCTGAGCTAATAGGAGTCCGTTTTGACTCTTAAGTTGCTCAACCCGATCAATTAGCAGTTCGAGTCTGGCCATCAGCGCTTGCAGGTCGGTGTCTTCCATTGGGTTCCACTGGATTTGTCTGATGAATGGCAACTTCAGGATAAACGATCTGACGCCCTCGATAGTCTTGGTACGTCTGCCGGTGCTAGGATACAGCGCTTCATTCTAGACATTGCGCCGTCTGGCGCCTAGCTCACCATGCCTATTCAGAACTCCCCGTACGACGCTTTTTCCAAACTGCTGAGCTCCAGCGGTCATCCTTGCTCGCCTGCCGAACTGCACGGCGTGCTGTTGGGCCGCAGCTGCACGGGCGTTGGCTTCGATGCCGACAACTGGCTGGCCGATGTGGCCGAGCTGCTGGAAACCGAACCTACCGAGAACGTGCGTAACGCGCTGATCGGCCTGCAAGAGATGGTTAAAGGCGAGTTGACCGGTGATGACGTCACCGTCGTTCTGCTGCTGCCGACCGACGATGCACCGCTCACCGAACGCGCTGCAGCATTGGGCCAATGGTGCCAGGGTTTCCTGCACGGCTTCGGTGTGAATGCCGGCGGCCTGGAACTGAGCACTGATGCCAAAGAAGTGTTGCAAGACCTGGCGGCCATCTCCCAGGTGCAAGATGCCCTGGAAGAATCCGAAGACGGCGAAGGCGACTATATGGAAGTGATGGAATACCTGCGTGTCGCGCCGCTGCTGTTGTTCACCGAGACCAAAAAATCCGCTGAGCCCGCCGCACCCAAGCCGTCGCTGCACTAAGTAAGGAAGCCCATCTGCCCATGATCCATATCCCGAAAGCGGAATACACCCGTCGCCGCAAGGCGCTCATGGCGCAGATGGAACCCAACAGCATCGCGATCCTGCCGGCCGCCGCCGTGGCCATCCGCAACCGGGATGTCGAACACGTCTACCGTCAGGACAGCGACTTCCAGTACCTGAGCGGCTTCCCTGAACCTGAAGCGGTGATCGTGCTGATGCCCGGTCGCCAGCATGGCGAGTACGTGCTGTTCTGCCGCGAGCGCAACGTCGAACGCGAACTGTGGGACGGCCTGCGCGCCGGCACCGAAGGCGCCATTCGCGACTTTGGTGCTGACGATGCGTTCCCCATCACCGATATCGACGACATCCTGCCCGGCCTGATCGAAGGCCGCGACCGGGTGTATTCGGCCATGGGCAGCAACGCCGAATTCGACCGGCATCTGATGGAGTGGATCAACGTGATCCGTTCCAAGGCGCACCTGGGCGCCCAGCCGCCGAACGAATTTGTTGCCCTGGATCATCTGCTCCACGACATGCGCCTGTATAAATCGGCGGCAGAAGTGAAGGTGATGCGCGAGGCCGCGCGAATTTCCTGTGCGGCCCACGTCAAGGCGATGCAGGCCAGCCGCGCCGGGCTGTATGAGTTCAGCCTCGAAGCCGAGCTGGATTACGAGTTCCGCAAGGGCGGCGCGAAGATGCCGGCCTATGGCTCCATCGTCGCCGCCGGGCGCAACAGCTGCATCCTGCACTACCAGCAGAATGACGCGCTGCTCAAGGACGGCGATCTGGTGTTGATCGACGCCGGTTGCGAGATCGACTGCTACGCCAGCGATATCACGCGCACGTGGCCGGTCAGCGGCAAGTTTTCGCCCGAACAAAAGGCGATCTATGAAATTGTGCTGGCCTCCCAGGAAGCCGCCTTCGCCCAGATTGCACCGAACAAACATTGGAACCAGGCCCACGAGGCGACCGTGCAGGTCATCACCGCCGGGCTGGTGAAGTTGGGGCTGTTGCAAGGTAACGTCGACGAGTTGATCGCCAGCGAAGCCTACCGTGCCTTTTATATGCACCGCGCCGGCCACTGGCTGGGCATGGATGTGCACGATGTGGGCGAATACAAAGTGGGCGGTGAATGGCGTGTGCTGGAAGTGGGCATGGCCTTGACCGTGGAGCCGGGGATTTATATTTCGCCGGACAATCAGAACGTGGCAAAGAAATGGCGTGGCATTGGCGTACGCATCGAGGATGACGTGGTAGTGACCAAGCAAGGCTGTGAAATTCTGACCGGTGGTGTGCCTAAAACTGTCGCTGAGATCGAAGCGCTGATGGCGGCTGCCCGATGAACCGGGTCAACCTGGCGATTATCGGTGGTGGCCTGGTGGGCGCCAGCCTGGCGTTGGCCTTGCAGGCCGGTGCCAAGGCACGGGGTTGGAAGATCGTGCTGATCGAGCCATTTGCCCCAGGCGACACTTACCAACCGAGCTACGATGCACGTTCTTCGGCGTTGTCTTACGGTGCCCGTCAGATCTATCAGCGCCTGGGTGTGTGGCAGGACATCTCCCGCCGCGCCGAGCCGATCAAGCAGATCCACGTGTCTGACCGTGGGCGTTTCTCGACTGCGCGCTTGTCCGCCATGGAGGAGGGCGTGCCGGCCCTCGGCTATGTGGTGGAAAACGCCTGGCTCGGACAGTGCCTGTGGCAAGGCCTGGACAAAGAGGTGGTGAGTTGGCGCTGCCCGGCGGAAGTCACGCGTATGGAGCCGCTGCCCGACGGCTATCGCCTGACCCTCAACGATGAAACCGTGCTGGAATGCGACCTTGCGGTATTGGCCGATGGTGGTCGCTCCGGTTTGCGCGAGCAGTTAGGTATTGGCGTGAAAACCCGCCCGTACAACCAGAGCGCGCTGATCGCCAACATCACCCCCAGCGAAGCCCACAACGGCGAGGCCTTCGAGCGCTTTACCGATGAAGGCCCGATGGCCCTGTTGCCGTTGCCGGACAACCGCTGCGCGCTGGTATGGACGCGCATCGGCATGGACGCCCAGCGTTTGGCCAACCTCGACGAGCGCAGTTTCTTGAGCGAACTGCAGGGCGTGTTCGGCTATCGCCTGGGCACCCTCAAGCAAGTCGGCGCACGGCACCTGTACCCGCTGACGCTGGTGGAGGCCGAAGAACAAGTGCGCTCGCACCTGGCGATCCTCGGCAATGCCGCCCACAGCCTGCACCCGATTGCCGGGCAGGGGTTCAACCTGTCCCTGCGCGATGCCAATGCCTTGGCCGAAGCCTTGTTGGCCGGGCCACAGGTGCCGGGAGACTTGGCGACCTTGCAGCGCTACCGCGAAAGCCAGCACCTGGACCAGAAGCTCACAGTGGGCTTCTCCGATCAAGTCACACGCCTGTTTGGCAGTGCCCAGCCGTTAGTGGCTTTGGGCCGCAACATGGGCCTGCTTGGCCTGGACCTGCTACCGCCGGCCAAACGCTGGTTCGCCCGTCAGGCCATGGGCTTGGGTACGCGCCCCGATGCGTAAGTGGTTGATCCAACGTTTGGGTAAAGCGCGGCTGTTGCGTTGGGTCATGACCCTTTATCCGCCTTATCTCGGGGCGGGGATAAGCGTGCAGCACATGAGCGCTGACTTTCGTCATGTCAAAGTGCGCATGGGCTTGGGCTGGTACAACCGTAATTACGTCGGCACGCAATTTGGCGGCAGCCTGTATTCGATGGTTGACCCGTTCTACATGTTGCTGTTGATGGAGAACCTGGGCCGCGACTACATCGTGTGGGACAAGGCCGCGAGCATCGACTTTGTGTCGCCGGGCAAAGGCCCGGTGTACGCCGAGTTCTCCATCGACGACGCCTTGCTGGACGAGATTCGCCGGCAAACCGAAGGTGGCGAGAAGTACCTGCCCCACCTCAAGGTCGAGATTCATGACGGCTCCGGCACCCTGGTGGCGCGGGTCGACAAAACCCTTTACGTGCGGCGCAAGCCGCCAGCAAAGCAGGCTTAAAGCATGGACATGCGCGCAGATGTGCTGATTGTCGGGGCCGGAATGGTCGGAAGCGCCCTGGCGCTCGCGTTGCAGGGCAGTGGCCTGCAGGTGCTGCTGCTCGACGGCAGCCCGCTGAGCGTCAAGCCATTTGACCGTGAGGCTGCCTTCGAGCCACGGGTGAGCGCCTTGTCGGCCGCGAGCCAGCGCATCCTTGAGCGCCTCGGCGTGTGGGACGGCATTGTGTCGCGGCGCGCCAGCCCTTATGGCGAGATGCAAGTGTGGGACGGCAGCGGCACCGGGCAGATCCACTTCTCGGCGGCCAGTGTGCACGCCGAAGTGCTTGGGCATATCGTCGAGAACCGCGTGGTTCAGGACGCGCTGCTCGACCGCCTGCATGACTGCGACCTGGGCCTGCTGGCCAACGCCCGCCTGGAACAGATGCGCCGCTCCGGCGATGACTGGCTGCTGACCCTTGCCGACGGCCGCACATTGCGTGCACCGCTGGTGGTCGCCGCCGATGGCGCCAACTCCGCCGTACGCCGCCTGACCGGCACTGCGACCCGCGAGTGGGATTACTTGCATAACGCCATCGTCACCAGCGTGCGCAGCAGCCAACCCCATCAGCGCACGGCGTGGCAGCGCTTTACCGACACTGGCCCGCTGGCGTTTCTGCCATTGGTGCGCGAGGGGCAGGAAGACTGGTGCTCGATCGTCTGGTCCACCACACCGGCCGAATCCGAGCGCCTGATGGCGCTGGATGATGAAAATTTCTGCCGTGAGCTGGAGCGCGCCTTTGAAGGGCGGCTCGGCACGGTGCTCAGCGCCGATCCACGTGTGTGCGTGCCATTGCGCCAACGACACGCCAAGCGTTATGTGGCAGAAGGCTTGGCGTTGATTGGCGACGCGGCCCACGTGATCCACCCGTTGGCGGGGCAGGGCGTAAACCTGGGTTTCCTCGATGCGGCGGTGCTGGCCGAGGTGCTGCTGGCAGCCACTGAACGTGGTGAGCGCCTGGCTGATGTGAAAGTATTGAGCCGCTACGAACGTCGGCGCATGCCGCATAACCTTGCGCTGATGGCGGCTATGGAAGGGTTTGAGCGCCTGTTCCAGGCCGACCAGTTGCCATTACGCTGGCTGCGCAACGCCGGGCTGAAAATGGTCGACCAGATGCCCGAAGCCAAGGCCATCTTCGTCCGCCAGGCCTTGGGCCTGACCGGCGACCTCCCGGAGCTGGCCAAACCCTGAGGGCGCCTGAGTACCCTGTGGGAGCCGGGCTTGCCCGCGATGGGGCCATTGGCCCCAGCACAAATCCCAGCCATGCAACATCTCGTAACGCCTCCACCAAGCGCTACCAAATGTGAGTCCTTATCATTTGCCCTCTTTTTGCAAATGAGAGACCGCACCCATGTTGGCACCCAAGCGCCTCCTGACTGCCCTGGCACTCACCCTTATCGGCAGCACCACCGTGCAGGCAGCCGACGAAGTCGTGGTCTACTCCTCGCGCATCGACGAACTGATCAAGCCGGTGTTCGACGCCTACACCAAAAAGACCGGCGTGCAGGTGAAGTTCATCACCGACAAGGAAGCCCCGCTGATGCAGCGCATCAAGGCCGAAGGCGAGAACGCCACCGCCGACCTGTTGCTCACCGTCGACGCCGGCAACCTTTGGCAGGCTGAGCAAATGGGCATCCTGCAGCCGTTCACCTCGGCGGTGATCGACAAGAATATTCCGTTGCAATATCGCTCCTCTAACCACGCCTGGACCGGCTTGAGCCTGCGTGCACGGACCATCGCCTATTCCACCGACCGGGTAAAACCCGGTGACCTGACCACTTACGAAGCCCTGGCCGACAAGCAATGGGAAGGCCGCTTGTGCCTGCGCACGGCGAAGAAGGTCTACAACCAGTCGCTGACCGCCACCCTGATCGAAACCCATGGCGCGGCCAAAACCGAGGAAATCGTCAAAGGCTGGGTCAACAACCTGTCCACCGACGTGTTCTCCGACGACATCGCGGTGCTGGAGGCGATCAACGCCGGGCAATGCGACGTGGGCATCGTCAACACCTACTACTACGGCCGCCTGCACAAGCAGAAGCCAGACCTGGCGGTAAAACTGTTCTGGCCGAACCAGGGCGACCGTGGCGTGCACGTGAACCTGTCGGGCATTGGCCTGACTAAGCACGCGCCGCATCCGGAAGCGGCCAAGGCATTGGTTGAGTGGATGACCACGCCTGAGGCGCAGCAGATCTTTGCCGATGTGAACCAGGAGTTCCCGGCCAACCCGGCGGTGCCGCCATCAGCAGAAGTGGCGACCTGGGGCAAGTTCGTGGCTGACACCTTGCCGGTGGAAGTGGCAGGCAAGCGCCAGGCTGAGGCTATCCGCCTGATGGATCGCGCCGGCTGGAACTAACTACAATTTGCAGGCAAGCGCCGAACTAAATGTGGGAGCTGGCTTGTGTGGGAGCTGGCTTGCCTGCGATAGCAGCACCTCGGTGTGTCAGTTACACCTTAGT
>NZ_VBVZ01000115.1 GCF_005863185.1 Pseudomonas edaphica | reverse complement strand
GCCATCGCTCGTCGTGCATGCAACATCGTGTTGGGTATTTCTATGAAGGGGAATGGTGCGCTTGCCTGTGGCGTTATTGGAGGCGCCGCTGGAGGGTATGGCGTAGGCAATGAAGGTGGTGATTATGGAGCGCTTCTGGGTGGGAAAATCCTGGAGGTCAATGGTGATTTGATCTTCGAGCCAGAGGGCGCGTAACCATGGATTTTTTTCTGGTCTACTCAATTGTGTGGTTTGTTTGGATGTTCGTCGTTCTGGGGCTGATGCTTTTTGCCGAATATACAAAACTCGATGAGGTGGAAAGTTACTTCAGTCACAACGAGCGGGTTCGTGGCAACAAACGTTTTTGGAGACGAAAGGAGTGGATTGACAGGCAGTACCGCATGTTGCTGATTTTTGAGTTTCTGTCCGATTCAAAGCGCCACGTGAAAGCCGGTGTTGTGACCGAGGCCGAACTGGCGTCTGTGCCTTTAGCGCTCAAACGCTGGGTGTTATGGCCCTATTACCTGGGGTTTACCTGGCTGATCACAACCGTGGTCTGGTCCGTTTGGCGCAGGTGGGGTGACTTACCTATTTGAAGGAGGTTAATTTTTTCTAAAAAATACTGTTCATGCATACAGTATTGTTCTACATTCCATCCCAGGTGACCGGATGTCACCGATCACCTGAGCTTCAATTTTTTAACTATGGATGGATAAAAAATGAAACCAACCAAAGCCCTTATGCTGGGCGCGGCCATGATGGCCTCCTGCTTTATCTCGGCCTCTGCCCTGGCCGACCTGACCCTTCCCAAACTCACCCCCGGCACAGTCAGCCAAAGCGAGATTGACGCGCTCAAACCTGGCGGCACGCTCACTGCGGTGCCGATTTCGGAGGCGCTGCGGCAAAAGCTGCTGGAGGCGCGGGACGGCAAGACCAAGGCGGTCACTAAAGCGGCCAAATCCGCACCGTTCAACACCGTTATCGGCACGTTGAAAAAGCCGAATCAGAGCGAGCTGAAAAGTGCAGCGGTCGCCGACTTTGTTCCGCTGTTTCCGACCCTGGATATCAACACCCTCTACACCATCAGCGAAGTGCAAACGGGCCAGGATTTCCCTTACCACTTCAACCTGCCAAAAAGCGCGCGGGTGCTGGTGCAGTTGATCAACCAGAGTGCCGGCGCCGACATGTCGCTGAGCCTGTTCCGCGACGACGGCCAAGGCAACCTGCAACTGCTGGCCACCGCTGATAACGCCGGCAATGCCGATGAATACATCGACGGCGTGCTGCCGGCCGGTGACTACTACTGGTACATGGTGGCCAAGACCGCCACCAACGCGCAGTTCAGTTTCGGCGTGGCGGCAGACACCAACATCGATGCCTTCGAGCCCAATGACACGCCGCAAGATGCTTTTGCGCTGCCGGACACCATGAACAAGGTGGGCGGCAACCTGGACAACGCCAACGACGTCGATTACTTCGACTTCAAGGCCGTGCGTGGCCAGGCCGTGAGCATGTACCTGGCAGGCGATGACAGTGGCAGCCCTAACCAATGGATCTTCGAGCGCTTTGATGGCGTCAACTGGATCGTCGTGCCAGCCGGTTCTACGTCCACTTACCCGAGCGTCACGCCGGGTACCACCGTCAAGGTGCGTGTGCGGGCCAACCCGGCCGTGACGCAGGATCCAAGCAAATATTACAAGTTGAGCCTCGGCTCTGCGCCACGCCTGAACAGCTCGCAGGTAACCGGTGACAACATCGTGCGGGTGCCGGCATCGATATTCTGGATGGCGACGCAGGCGGGGCGCACATTGAACTGGACCACCAACTGGTCCGACTCCACGGGCGCGCCGCTGCTGGGCGTCACACCTGTGCTGCGTGTCGACAAGCGCTTTGAGGGCTCCGAGTTCCATTGGACCGACTTCAAGGCCACCACCAACAGTGCCGGCACATCCCAGGCCAGTGCTGCGCTCGGTACCTGCTTTGGCGATAACCGTGTGCAGTACCCGGACAGCAGCACCGGCGTGCAGTACACCTGGGACACCACCTTCAACTTCGGCGGCTGGCGTATCGAGCTGGACGAGTTCCCGGGCGTGGGTGTCGGCGGTGATAACGTGCAATATGTGACCTTTGGGCACATCTGCACCCAGGACATCATCCATTGATACCGTGATGTAAATCAGAAGGGGCAGCCTGAACAGGCTGCCCCTTTTGGTTATTCGCCGGCCAGCGCCAGCTTCAACGGCAGGCGCGCCATGCTGGTGCTCGTGAGCGAGCCCAGGTACAACCAGTCGCCGTATTCGCGCGCGGTAGTGACCGGCGAGTAATTGCCCGCACTGCCATCCTGCAAGTTGGCGATGACCTTGCCATCGATGTCCAGCCCCAGCACAAAGGCTTTGCGCTCGATGGGCTTGGGCACCACCATCAGTGCGCGCACCATCACCTTGCGCAACAGCGGGTAGCCGGCGAAACCGTCCAGCAACGGGTTGCGCGGCGAATACAGGGCAACCCAGAAGCGATCGCGGCCATTGAAACTGAGGTTGTCCGGCAGGCCCGGCAGGTTGTCGATAAACAGGTCATGGGTGCCGTTGCGCTCGCCCTTGAGCCAGTAGCGGCTGATACGGTAGGCGCCGGTTTCATTCACCAGTACGTAGTTTTCATCCGGCCCCAGGGTCACGCCATTGGCAAATTGCAGCCGGTCCAGCAACACCTCTGTGGTGCCGTTGCTGAAGTCATAGCGCAGCAACCGGCCGTCGCCACCATGTTCGATCACCGCTGTGCCGTCCTGGCCATAGCCCCAGCGGCTCGATGCGTCGCTGAAGTAGGCATAGCGCCCGCTGGCATCGACGGTCACATCGTCGGTTTGGCCAAAGGGTACGCCGTCAGCGCTGCTGCTCAATGGCTTGAGTTGGCGATTGGCATCCAGGGCAAGCAACCCCTTGACCCCATCGGCAATGATCAAGCGCCCATCCGGGTGCAACGCCAGGCCGAGCGGGCGGCCGCCGGTGTTGGCGAGCACTTCCAGCGTGTGGCTGTCCGGCGAGGTGCGGATGATGCGCCCGTCTTGCAGGCCGCTGATCAGAAAGCCGTGGGGGTCGATCAGCAAGGCTTCGGGGCCGGCGATGTCCTGTGCGCCGATTTTTTCAATGCCCTTGAGCCGCTGGTTCTCGGCGTAGGCGCCGTCTTTGAGCGAGGGCGCCTTGGGCGGGGACCAGTTCACCGGTTGCACTTTGGTGGGCATCAGCAGCAGAAAAGCGATGACTGCAAGCAGCAGTACGAACAGCAAATGGCGCAGTTTTTTGGGGCGGGTACTCATGACTATTCCTGGTTGTCGTGGGCGTTCGGCTCCCAGTGCAGGGTGCCGAACAGGTAATCCATCAGGGGGAGGACGATATTGAAGTTGCGCCCCTGCATCAGCTCACGGCGATGATGCAGGGCATGTAACTGGTGCATCTGGCGAATCCATGGCAAGCGCGCCACCGGGTGCTCGGCGGGCAGGTGTTCGCAGGCGTGAAACACTTCGTAAAGTAAATACCCAAGGATCATGCACCCGGCAAACAACCCGGCGACGTTGGGGCTCAATTGTTTGAGCAGCCACCAGGCGGGCAGGGTGATCGTCAGGCTGTGCAGCACGATCAGCCAGGCCGGGAATAGAATCACACGCCAGTCTCGCGGGCTGTCATAGGTCATGTGGCCGGGAGTAAAGAAACTGTGGTGGTCACCCGTGTGGCGCGCATAGAACAGCCGGGCCAGGCTGTGTTTGTGATGACCCAGGTGGCGGTGTACGAGGTAGATACACAGGTTGAAAAACACCAGCGTCAGCGGCACGGTCAGCCACTGGAGCGCAGTGATGTGCGCGGTGGAGGACCAGGCCAGGGCGATGCAGACAAGGCCGTAGCCCAGCACGAAACTGGCGTGCAGCCAGGGGTTGTAACGGGCGCTCACGGCGGCGCGGTAGCCGGCGCGGAAGGTCTCGGTGGGATGGGCCATGGCGGCACGCTCTGGTTTTTTTGTTGGAGCCTGAGCTTAGTTGGTACGCGAGATAGTGCGAGTTTTTGCGCAGTACGCGGTTCAAGTGTGGGAGCTGGCTTGTGTGGAAACAGGCTTTTGTGGGAGCTGGCTTGCCTGCGATGCAGACACCTCGGTGTGTCAGGTAGAGCGAGTAGATGCTATCGCAGGCAAGCCAGCTCCCACACTTGAACCGCGGGCGACCGACGGGGGCTTGCACAGGCCTGATTTACTTGCTAGCTTCTCGCAAAATGTTATCGATAACATTTGCTCTAAAAATAAAAACAAAACAGAGAACCACGCCATGAAAATGCTCCCGAAAACCCTGTGTTTACTGGCTGTCAGCATCACCCTCGGCGCAACCAGCGCAGCGTTTGCCGACGCCGCCAAACCGATCCGCATCGGCGCTTCCTTCCAGGAAATCAACAACCCCTATTTCGTCACCATGAAAAACGCCCTGGAAGAAGCCGGCGCAACCATCGGTGCGAAGCTGATCATCACCGATGCCCGCCATGACGTGTCCAAGCAGGTCAGCGACGTCGAGGACATGCTGCAAAAAGGCATCGATATCCTGCTGATCAACCCCACCGACTCGGTTGGCGTGCAATCGGCGGTCAAATCTGCGCACGCCGCGGGTGTGGTCGTGGTCGCAGTGGACGCCCAGGCCGACGGCCCGTTGGACTCCTTTGTCGGTTCAAAAAACTTCGACGCCGGCTTCCAGGCCTGTGAATACCTGGCCAAGAACATCGGCGACAAAGGCAATATCGCGATCCTCGACGGCATCGCCGTGGTGCCGATCCTTGAGCGTGTGCGCGGCTGCAAAGAAGCGGTGGCCAAGCACCCGGACATCAAGATCGTGAGCATCCAGAATGGCAAGCAGGAACGTGACCAGGCGCTGACCGTCACCGAAAACATGCTGCAGGCCCAGCCCGGCCTCAAGGGCATCTTCAGCGTGAATGACAACGGCTCCCTCGGCGCACTGTCGGCCATCGAAGCCAGCGGCCTGGACGTAAAACTGGTCAGCGTCGACGGCGCACCGGAAGCCATCAAGGCGATCCAGAAGCCCGGTAGCAAGTTCATCGCCACCTCGGCGCAATACCCGCGCGATCAGATCCGCCTGGCTCTGGGCATCGCCCTGGCCAAGAAGTGGGGCTCGCAAGTGCCGGCCACCATTCCCGTCGACATCACCTTGATCGACCAGGCCAAGGCCAAGGACTTCAGCTGGTAAATCGCCCCGGCCCCACGTGAACCGTGGGGCTTGAGGTCTCCTTCTGAATACGAGGTCGGCGGCATGAGCAGTCTTCTGAAGCTGGAAAATATCTGTAAGCGCTATCCGGGCGTACAAGCCCTCAAGTCCATCAACCTGCAGGTCGAACGCGGCGAAATCCATGCGTTGCTGGGTGAAAATGGCGCGGGCAAGTCGACCCTGATGAAGATCCTCGGCGGCGTCGAGCATCAGGACGAAGGGCAGATTTTAATCGATGGCCAGGTGCAAAAGTTTGCCACTTACCGCGATGCGATCGCCGCCGGTATCGGCATTGTGTTCCAGGAATTCAGCCTGATTCCCTATCTCACGGCGGTGGAAAACATCTTCCTCGGGCATGAGTTGAGCAACCGCTTCGGCCTGCTGCGCAAACGTGAAATGGTCGAGGCCAGCCAGGCGTTGTTCAAGCGCCTGGGCGTGAGTATCAACCTGCGATGTGCGATCAAGCACCTGAGCGTGGCCGAGCAGCAATTCGTCGAAATCGCCAAGGCCCTGGCCCTGGATGCGCGCCTGTTGGTACTCGATGAACCGACCGCTACGCTCACGCCCAGCGAAGCCGAACTGCTGTTCGAGATCATGCGCGAACTCAAGCGCCAGGGTGTGGCGGTGATCTTTATCTCTCACCACCTGGAGGAGATTTTCCAGGTGTGCGACCGCATCAGCGTGCTGCGCGATGGCGGTAACGTAGGCGTGACCGATGTGGCCGACAGCGATATCGACCGGCTCGTCGAAATGATGGTCGGCCGCCGCCTGGAAAACAGCTTTCCACCCAAACCCACGAAAGACCGTGGTCCGTTGTTGCTGGAGGTCAAGGACATCCAGTTGGTACGCAATGGCCCGCGCAACAGCTTTCAGTTGCACAAGGGCGAGATCCTCGGCTTTGCCGGGCTGGTCGGCTCCGGTCGTACCGAACTGGCGCTGGGCATGATGGGTGCGCTGCCGTCGGTGAGCAAAGACGTGTGGTTGCGCGGCGAGAAAGTCAGCCTGGATGACCCGGCGCAAGCCTTGGCCCACGGCATCGGGCTGCTCCCGGAAAGCCGCAAGAGCGAAGGGCTGATCACCGATTTCAGCATTCGCGAAAACATCTCCCTGAACAACCTGCCCAAATATCAGAACGCCACGGGCCTGATCGACAAGAGCAAAGAGTGCGCCAGCGTCGACGCGCTGATGCGCCAGCTGTCGATCAAGGCGCCCAGCGGCGAAAGCCGGGTGTTCAACCTCAGCGGCGGCAACCAGCAAAAGGTTGTGATCGCACGCTGGATCAACCACCACTGCGACGTGCTGGTGTTCGATGAACCCACACGCGGCATCGACGTCGGCGCCAAGGCGCAGATCTACGCCCTGATGCGCAGCCTCACCGAACAAGGCTACGCGATCATCATGATTTCTTCCGAACTGCCCGAAGTCATTGGCATGTGCGACCGCGTCGCCGTGTTCCACAAGGGCGCCATCGTCAAGCTGCTGGAAGCGGCCGCCGTCAACCCACAAGAGGTCATGCGCTATGCAACAGGGGGCTCAAGTGAATATGTCCATTAATACCGGCGACACCCGCCGACTGCGCCTGAACCTGGCACGGCTGGTGCGCTCGCCGGCGTTTTATCCCTTCGTCGGGTTGGTGGTGGTGACCCTGGTGATGATCTTCGCCAGCGATAACTTCCTCACCACCAGCAACCTGTCGAACATTGCGCGCCAGGTGTCGATCAACGCGATTATCGCGGTGGGCATGACCTGCGTGATTCTCACCGGTGGCATCGACCTGTCGGTAGGCCCGGTGATGGCGCTGTCGGGCACCTTGACCGCAGGGCTGATGGTCGCGGGCCTGCCGCCGGGCCTGGCGATTGGCGCCGGCCTGCTGATCGGCGTGGCCTTCGGCATCGGCAATGGCGTGTTCGTCGCCTACCTGCACATGCCGCCGATCATCGTCACCCTGGCGACCATGGGCATCGCCCGTGGCCTGGGCCTGATGTACACCGACGGCTACCCGATTTCGGGGTTGCCGGAGTGGTTCGGTTTCTTCGGCCGCCAGAGCCTGTTCGGCGTCGACGTGCCGATCCTGATCATGCTGGTCACCTACTTTGCCGCCTATGTGTTGCTGCAACACACGCGCATCGGCCGCTACATCTACGCCATCGGCGGCAATGAAGAAGCGGTGCGTTTGTCGGGCGTGCGGGCGGCGCGCTTCAAGTTGCTGGTGTACGGCATCAGCGGCCTGACCGCAGCGATTGCCGGTCTGGTGCTCACCTCACGCTTGATGAGCGGCCAGCCGAATGCCGGCGTGTCGTTCGAATTGGATGCGATTGCGGCGGTGGTCCTTGGCGGTGCGTCGATTGCCGGCGGGCGCGGGGTCATTGTCGGCACCTTGCTCGGCGCGATGCTGCTGGGCGTACTCAATAACGGATTGAACATGCTCGGGGTCTCGCCCTACGTCCAGAGCGTGATCAAGGGCGGGATCATTTTGCTGGCGATTTTCATCAGCCGTCAGCGCCATAAATAAACACCTGACAAGAAAGGACCGAACACATGGACAAGCACACCGAGATGCAAGCCGTCGTTTGCCACGGCCCGAAAGACTACCGCCTGGAACGCATCGGCAAACCCAAGGCGCGCCCCAATGAGCTGGTGATCCGCATTGCCGCCTGCGGCATCTGCGCCAGTGACTGCAAGTGCCATTCCGGCGCGGCGATGTTCTGGGGTGGCGATAACCCGTGGGTCAAGGCACCGGTGGTGCCGGGCCATGAGTTTTTCGGTTACGTGGAAGAGGTGGGTGAGGGCGCCGAGGAACACTTTGAAGTCGCGGTGGGCGACAAGGTGATCGCCGAGCAGATCGTGCCGTGCGGCAAGTGCCGCTTCTGCAAGTCGGGCAAGTACTGGATGTGTGAAGTGCACAATATCTTCGGCTTCCAGCGTGAAGTCGCCGAAGGCGGCATGGCCCAGTTCATGCGCATTCCCAAGACCGCCATCGTGCACAAGATTCCCGAGTCGGTGTCGCTGGAAGACTCCGCATTGGTGGAGCCGATGGCGTGTTCGATCCACACCGTCAACCGTGGCGAAATCCAGCTCGATGACGTGGTGGTGATCGCCGGTGCCGGTACGCTGGGGCTGTGCATGGTCCAGGTGGCTGCGCTGAAAACCCCGAAGAAACTGGTGGTGATCGACATGGTCGACGAGCGCCTGGAACTGGCCAAGCAATTTGGCGCCGACGTGGTGATCAACCCGTCCCGCGACAATGCCCGCGAGATTATCAACGGCCTCACCGATAACTATGGCTGCGACGTGTACATCGAAACCACGGGCGTGCCCGCCGGCGTGACCCAAGGCCTGGACCTGATCCGCAAGCTCGGGCGTTTTGTCGAGTTCAGTGTGTTCGGCGCCGAAACCAGCGTCGACTGGTCGATCATCGGCGACCGCAAGGAGCTGGACGTACGCGGCGCGCACCTCGGCCCGTATTGCTACCCGATCGCTATCGACCTGTTCGAGCGCGGCCTGGTGACGTCCAAGGGCATTGTTACCCATGACTTCCCGCTGGATGATTTTGCCGAGGCCTTCGCGTTGGCCAACTCAACCAAATCGATCAAGGTGCTGTTGAAGCCGGTGATTTGATCTATGAACTACGTAATGGGTGTCGATATAGGAACCCAGAGCACCAAGGCGCTGCTGGTGGATGGTCAAGGTACGATCATCGCCCAGCACAGCCAGGGGTATCGCGTCGATACCCCGAAAGTGCGCTGGGCCGAGCAATGGCCGCAGGTGTGGCTGGAGGCCGTCGAGGCGTGTGTGGCGCAGTGCATGGCCAAGTCCGGTGTGGCGGCCGGGCAGGTCAAGGCGCTGTGCATCAGCAGCCTGTATGGCGGTTCGGGGATTGCCGTTGACGCGCAGATGACGCCGCTGCACCCGTGCCTTATCTGGATGGACCGGCGCGCCGGCGAGCAGGTGGCGTGGGTGCGTGAGCACCTGGACCAGGAACGCTTGTTCGAAGTAACGGGTAACTCGGTGGACAGCTATTACGGCTTCACCAAGATGCTCTGGCTCAAGCAGCATCAGCCGCAGGTGTGGGCCGACACGCGCTACCTGCTGCCGCCCAACAGCTATATCAACTGGTGCCTTACCGGCGAATTGGCGGTGGACCATAGCAGCGCCGGCAATATCGGTGGGGTTTACGATGTGAAGGCGCGCGGCTGGTCCGCCGAGATGCTCGATGCATTGGGCATTCCACAGGCCATGATGCCCGAGCGATTGGTGTACTCCGGTGACGTGGTGGGCGGTTTGCTCGAAAGCTGGGCCACGCGCCTGGGGTTACAGGCCGGTACGCCGATCCTGGCCGGCGGTGTGGATGCGGCGATGGCGACGCTGGCGGCGGGTGTTACGCAGCCGGGTAACCATGTGGCGATGATCGGCACCAGCATGTGCTGGGGGTATTTGAACCAGCACGTGGACGCACACCACGGCCTGGTGAGCATGCCTCACGTCTACAACGGCCATCGAGACCTGTACATCTTTGGCGGTGCGATCACCGCCGGGGCGTCGGTCAGCTGGTTTCGCGAACAGTTCTGCCAGGCCGAAGAACAGCAGGCCCAGGCCACCGGCCAGGACAGCCTGGTGTTGCTGGAGCAGAGCGCCACCCAGGTTCCGGCGGGCAGCGAAGGTTTGTTGTTTTTGCCGTACCTGATGGGCGAACGCAGCCCGGTATGGGACGACCGCGCCAGCGGCAGCTTTGTCGGGCTGAACCTGTATCACAGCCGTATTCACCTGTACCGCGCGGTGCTTGAAGGGGTGAGTTTTGCCCTGCGCCACAACATTGAAGCCGGTACCCAGGGCGCGCATTCGCTGGACCCGCGCTTGATTGTGGTGGGAGGCGCGAGCCATTCGGATTTGTGGATGCAGATTATTGCCGATGTCACGCGCTACCCGGTCTACACCATTGTGCAGGAGGTGGAAGCGGCCTTGGGCGCAGCGTTGCTGGCGGCGCATACGGTGGGCTTGGTGAGTGATGACGAGATGGACAAAGGCTGGGTGCAACTGGAACTGCGGGCGCAGCCCAAGCGCGAGAATGTCATGACGTATGACCGGGCGTTTGTCGAGTACCTGAAGCTGTATCCAGCCCTCAAGCCGATCATGCATAGCCTGCAAACCAACTGACCCAACACAGATCAAAAATGTGGGAGCTGGCTTGCCTGCGATAGCGGTGTATCAGTGAAAAATGTGCTGACTGACCCACCGTTATCGTAGGCAAGCCAGCTCCCACAGGGATCTTCAGTGTTTATCGAGAAGTGACCATGACCACCACCTTCAACTTCACCCGCCAGCGCATTCTCGTCACCGGCGCCAGCAGCGGCATCGGTCGCGAAATCGCTCAACAGCTGATTGCCGCCGGTGCCGAAGTCTTCGCCCTTGGCCGCGACGCGCAAGCCTTGTCACAGCTGGGCTGCAACAGCTTATGCGTGGATATCGCCGACAGCATCGCCCTGGACAAAGCCCTGTCAGACTTGCCGCCGCTGAACGGCCTGGTCAACTGCGCCGGTATCTCACGCCTGGAGCCCGCCGCCGCCATCAGCGCGGAGGCGTTCGATCAGGTCATGCAGGTCAACGCCCGCGCCGCCGCACAGGTCGCCAGCCGAGTGGCGGCAAAAATGATCGAAGCGAAAATCCCCGGCAGCATCGTCAATGTCTCAAGCCAGGCGTCACTGGTGGCGCTGGACGATCACCTCGGCTACTGCGCCTCAAAGGCCGCGCTGGACGCGATCACCCGCGTGCAGTGCGCCGAGTGGGGGCGCTTTGGCATTCGTGTGAACAGCGTCAACCCCACGGTCACACTTACGCCAATGGCGACAAAGGCCTGGTCGGATCCGGCCAAACGCGACCCGGCGCTGGCGGCCATTCCGCTGGGGCGTTTCGCACAAACCGTGGAAGTCGCATTGCCGGTGCTGTTCCTGCTCAGCGATGCCGCCAGCATGATCAGCGGCGTGAGCCTGCCGATCGATGGCGGCTACACCAGCCGCTAGCCGTTTTCCAGAACGCCGGCGATCACCACTTTGTCCCGTGGCTTGTACGGGTCTTGCAAACGGTCAAGCAGCAGGCGTACCGCGCTGCTGCCGGCCAGTGAGGCGTCGTGGGCCACGCAGGCGATCGGCACGCCGAAGATATCGGCGAAGGGCAGGCGGTCGATGCCGCAAATGGTCAGGCTGTCGTGGGGGATGTTGTGCATGCGCAAGGCACGCAGGGCGCCGAGGGTGATCAACTGGTTGAAACCCATGATTGCATCGGGCGCCGAGTGCTCGGCCAGGTAGTCGAGAGTGTGCAGGTAAGACGGCATCAGCGTGTAGTCACCGGCCTGCACTTCGACCTGAACATGGGGGTGTTCAGCCAGCACTTCGCGCAACCCTTTGAGGCGCTCCACGGTGATACGTGAGTGCTGCGGGCCGGTCAGCACCAGCAGGCGTTTAAGGTCGGGTGTCTGGCGCAGCAGGTAGTGCGCCGCCTGGATACCGCTGTGGTAGTTGTCGAGCACTACGCGGCTGAACGGGCTGTCGTGGATCGTGCGGTCGAGCAACACCACCGGAGTTTTGCCGTTGCCCAGGCGCTCCAGATAGTCGGGTTGGTAGCTGGGTTCGTCCGAGACCGGCGACAAGATAATCCCCGCCACGCGATAGCCCAGCAGGGTATCGACGGCTTTGCTTTCGAGTTCTTCCAGCTCATCGGTGTCCACCAGCATGATGGTGTAGCCGTGCTTCTTCGCCTCGCGGGAAATCGCCTTGATCATCTCGCTGTAGAACGGGTTGTCGACGGAGGCGGTGATCACGCCGATGATCAGGCTTTCACTGCGCTTAAGCCCGCGTGCGAAGGCGTTGGGCACGTAGTCCAGCTCGCGCGCCACTTCGAGAATGCGCGCCAGGGTGGCGGGCTTGACCAGGTCGGGCTTGCTCAGTGCGCGGGACACCGTGATGGTGGTCATGCCCACCCGTTCGGCGATGTCGCTGATGG
The DNA here is from genome assembly GCF_005863185.1 of Pseudomonas edaphica. GTDB lineage: Bacteria > Pseudomonadota > Gammaproteobacteria > Pseudomonadales > Pseudomonadaceae > Aquipseudomonas > Aquipseudomonas edaphica. The sequence goes on along the minus strand of NZ_VBVZ01000115.1, from coordinate 1,263 downwards.
TGACGGACTTTTTCTTGTTCATCGGTAAGGCTGCGCTGGGAAACATCCGCAGGCTAGCATGCGCGCGGGCGTAGGGTGATTCAAATCAGCGGGTCCCAGCGTTGTGACCAGTCGCTTTCGGCCTTGACCACCTCGCGCAGCAGCCCCAGCGCCTGTTGCAATACCGCCGAATCCCGCGCCCGTGAGTAGACCAGATAGGTCGGGAAGCTGAATTCCGGCGCTTTCGGGACGCGTTGCATGACGCCGCTGTCCAGGTAGCTTTGCACCACCCGCGTGCGAAAATACCCGGCACCGCCATTTTCCAGGATGTACTGCAAGGCCAGCGGCCCGAGGTTGAAACTCAACGCGGCGCGGGCTTTGTCGGGCAGCGCGGCGTCGTGTTGCTGGCGAAAGCCCTGGCCCCAGTCGATATACACGTAAGGGGCGGGTTTGCTTGTTAACTGCACCAGGATCAGTTTTTCTTCCAGTACTTGCTCGACCTGCAGGCCAGGCCAGTATTGCGGCTGGAATACCAGCGCGGCATCGAGCACGCCCAGTTCCAGTTGGCGCAAGAGGTATTCACCTTCACGCACTTCGGTGCGCAGCGCATGGCCGGGGATCTGTTCGCGCAAGGCCTTGGCCCAGCCGAGCATCAACGGGTTGCACAGGCTGACTTCGCCGCCGATATGCAGCACATTGCGGTAGCCATCGGGCAGCGGGAGGTCGCGCTTGGCGGCTTCCCAGGTTTGCAGCAATTGGTTGGCGTAGACCACAAACGCCTCGCCATCGGCGGTGAGCCTGGCGCCTGCGCGGTTACGCACAAACAGTGTGCTGCCCAACTGGCTTTCCAGGCTTTTGACCCGTGCGGTGATGGCGGTCTGGGTGACGTGCAGTTTCTCGGCAGCCGCGGCCAGGCTGCCGCAGCGGGTGATTTCGAGGAAGGTGCGTGCCAGTTCGATGTCCATGAAGCCCCCGGGGATGAATGGGGGACAGTGTAATGGAATGTGCTTGGAACTGGGGTGTGTGTGGGTTTGTTGGGGGGCTGGGTGTATATCCGTTATTTAGGTAACGGCGGCTTATGGTTCCGCTCTTACAGCGGGTCACTTTTGGCAAACGCCCGGAATGCCGGCCCAGCCAAAAGTAACCAAAAGGTCTTCGCCCCACCACTCGGCACCTCGCTTAGGCTCGGTGTGCCCTCACTCCGGCTTGAATCCGTGGGCCGCCGCGATGGGCCATCCTTGGCCCAGCGCGGCTAACCCGGCGTCCTGCCGGGTTACCCACGGA
>NZ_VBVZ01001154.1 GCF_005863185.1 Pseudomonas edaphica | reverse complement strand
GTTGAGGGCTTTTCATAGCGGCTGATCCTTGGCTCATGGGCACCAGTAAATCTCTAAAGTAGGTTGCAAAAACGCGCGAATCGGCATGGCAGCAACGTCGTCACTGGCCAGCGCGGCGCTCAAGGTGGTCAATTTCGAACTGCCGGAAATCGACAGCACGGTGTAATGGGCCGTGGCCAGCAGCGCGCGACTCATGGTCAGGCGCTGGTGCGGCACAGTCGGCGCCAGCATCGGCCAGCAACGGCGCGTGCCGTCAGGCTTGAGCGCCTCGCCCAGGTTGGGGCTGTTGGGGAACAGCGATGCGGTGTGGCCGTCATCGCCCATGCCGAGTACCAGCACATCGATCGCGGGTAGCTCTGCCAACTGGCGATCGGCCAGTTCGGCGGCGTCTTCCAGGTTCGCGGCAACGTTGTACAGGCTGAGGAACTTGGCCTTGGCCGCCGGGCCCTGGAGCAAATACTTTTTCAACAGGCCGGCATTGCTGTCGGCATGTTCCACCG
>NZ_VBVZ01001153.1 GCF_005863185.1 Pseudomonas edaphica | reverse complement strand
GTTTGTGACACCGGAATACAACCGCTCCGTGCCGGCCCCGTTGAAGAATGCCATTGACGTTGGGTCTCGTCCTTATGGGCAAAGTGTCTATGGGGGTAAGCCTGGGGCGATCATCAGTGTGTCGCCGGGGGCCATTGGTGGGTTTGGGGCGAACCATCATTTGCGTCAGTCGCTGGTGTTTCTGGATGTACCTTGCATGCAGCAGCCCGAAGCGTACCTGGGCGGGGCGGGGAGCGTGTTTGATGAGGCGGGTAAGGTGTCGGAGAAGACCCGGCCGTTTTTGCAGGCTTTTATTGATGGGTATGGTAAGTGGGTTGGGAAGCAGTTGGGCTGATATCGATGGGGGAGTGGGGTGTTTGGCGGTGTACATATCCGTTGCTGCGGTAACGGCGGCTATTGGTTCCGCTCTTACAGCGGGTCACTTTTGGCAAACGCCCGGAATGCCGGCCCAGCCAAAAGTAACCAAAAGGTCTTCGCCCCACCACTCTGTGCCTCGCCTAGGC
>NZ_VBVZ01001152.1 GCF_005863185.1 Pseudomonas edaphica | reverse complement strand
GGCGTAGGGACTGTCGATGGTACGTGCACGCATGTGAGCGCCTCGGCCGTGGAGTGGCGGATGTTAGCCATCAACGGGTGGGGCGACAAGGCGGATATCCGCCAAATTGTAGGACGAGAGGGGGTGAGTGGGCGGAATTCCGCCACCTGGCCCCAGTGTCGATGGCGTATCGACTGGTCTCGGCCCTGATGTCTAAAGGCCGACAGCGGTTTTCAGCAAAGTGGCACGGCGTTTGCGATAAGGATTACAGAGCAGGTTTATTCCTACAGACCTCGCAAACAACAAATCCCTCCAGTGCAGGAGGGTTCGCAATTCAAGTGTCGTGGGCAATGGCGGATCTTTGTCACACGGTGCGATTGAGGAACTTTGCAATGACGACTCGTCAGCCAATCTACAAATCCCTGTATTTCCAGGTGATCGTCGCAATCGTTATCGGTATTTTGCTCGGTCACTTCTACCCGCAGACCGGTGTGGCCCTCAAGCCACTGGGTGACGGCTTTATCAAGCTGATCA
>NZ_VBVZ01001151.1 GCF_005863185.1 Pseudomonas edaphica | reverse complement strand
GTTTACCCCCCAAATCACTGTCAGATTCCGGCCATCGTGTTTGACGGGGCGATTTCAGATCAAGATCAAGATCACAAGCGCAGATCAAAAACCGCTGACTTCGTCATCGAAAAGGATGTAAGGGCCAGAGCAACAGCAACAGCAACAGCAACAGCAACAGCAACAGCAACAGCAACAGCAACAGCAACAGCAGAGCCATACTCGGTCAAAGGTGGGAGCTGGCTTGCCTGCGATGGCATCAACTCGGTGTGCCTGATGTACCGAGGTGCCTGCATCGCAGGCAAGCCAGCTCCTACAGAAAAGCGGCTCTTCAGTGTATGCAAATCCGATTTTCGATTTTCGATTTTCGCTTTTTGCTTTTGATCTAACCACTCAGGTCGGCTTTCAGGCCGCCGTGCTGTAGATCTTGATCTTGATTTTGATCTGAGGCGCCCCGTTAACCACGATGGCCGAACGCAGGCTTGAATCCGTGGGTAACCCGGCAGGACGCCGGGTTAGCCGCGCTGGGCCAAG
>NZ_VBVZ01001150.1 GCF_005863185.1 Pseudomonas edaphica | reverse complement strand
AGGTGATGCCATCGCAGGCAAGCCAGCTCCCACCGAGGTCAGAACAGTTTGGTAAACAGCCAGTACAGGCTGCCCGACAGCAAAATCGCCGCCGGCAAGGTCAGCACCCAGGCCATCAGCAGATTGCGGATGGTCTTCATCTGCAAGCCACCGCCATTGGCGACCATGGTGCCTGCCACACCCGACGACAACACATGGGTCGTCGACACCGGTAGCCCGAACATATCCGCCGCACCGATGGTCAGCATGGCCACCGTCTCGGCCGAGGCGCCTTGGGCGTAAGTCAGGTGCGTCTTGCCGATTTTTTCGCCCACCGTGACCACGATGCGTTTCCAGCCGACCATGGTGCCCAGCCCGAGCGCGATGGCCACGGCGATCTTCACCCACAGCGGGATAAAGCGTGTGGACGCGTCGATCTGGTCTTTGAACAGTTTCAGCTTGCCTTGGGTGTCGGCGTCGAAGTTGCCGACCTTGCCCTTGTCCATCAAGCGAATGGTTTCACTGGTCAGGTACATGT
>NZ_VBVZ01001149.1 GCF_005863185.1 Pseudomonas edaphica | reverse complement strand
TGACTGGGGTGAAGTCGTAACAAGGTAGCCGTAGGGGAACCTGCGGCTGGATCACCTCCTTAATCGACGACATCAGCTGCTCCATAAGTTCCCACACGAATTGCTTGATTCATTGAAGAAGACGATAGAAGCAGCTTTAAGCTCCAAGCTGATAGCTCTTAGCTAATCAGTGACGCTCGAAATTGGGTCTGTAGCTCAGTTGGTTAGAGCGCACCCCTGATAAGGGTGAGGTCGGCAGTTCGAATCTGCCCAGACCCACCAATTTTGTTATGGGGCCATAGCTCAGCTGGGAGAGCGCCTGCCTTGCACGCAGGAGGTCAACGGTTCGATCCCGTTTGGCTCCACCATTAACTGCTTCTGCTGTTAGAGTTTAGAAATGAATATTCTGAAGTGAATATTGATTTCTAGTCTTTGATTAGATCGTTCTTTAAAAATTTGGGTATGTGATAGAAAGATAGACTGAACGTTACTTTCACTGGTAACGGATCAGGCTAAGGTAAAATTTGTGAGTTCTCTTA
>NZ_VBVZ01000114.1 GCF_005863185.1 Pseudomonas edaphica | reverse complement strand
GATCCCTTCAACGTCCAGGTGGCCAAAATAGTTGTAATTGCCCTGCAGGGCGATGGCGACCATCCCCGACAAAATAATGGTGCTGAGCAATACCCCGCTGGTGCGGGTTTCTAGCTTGCGCCCCAACTCTTCTACTGCGAAGGCGACGCCGGCCAGCGGCGTATTGAACGCGGCGGCGATACCGGCGGCGCCGCCGGCCAGGATCAAGTCTTCGCTGCGGATGATGCGTGCATTGGGCAGGTAGCGATGAAAGAAATGCATGATCGATGCCGCCACTTGCACGGACGGCCCTTCGCGCCCGGCAGAGAAACCGCCGGTCAACGCCAGTGTTCCGAGGCCTATCTTGGCCAATGCGATGCGCAATGACACCAGCTTGCTGACGTCCTGTCCTTTGTTGGCTAGGCGAGTAGCGGCGATGACCTGGGGAATGCCACTGCCTTGGGCTCCGGCAAAAAAACGTGTGGTCAGCCACACCACCAGCATGCCCACCAGCGGTGTGTAGAGGAAGGGCATCCACGGATGGGCGCTGGATTGCTCGGCGAACTGAGTGAGCGCCACGTCAGCCAGGCGCGCAAACATCACCACCATCAGCCCGGCGATGGTGGCGCCGGCCCACAGGGTGATCCGGGTGCGCCAACGCAGCGAGGTAAAGCGGCGGCGCAGTGAAATGAACGGTTTGATCACCCAGGTGAATTCCGAATAAGTTTCAGGGTGTTTCAAGATTAACCGTATATCAAGCGCTTGTCCTCGCGATGCGCCGTGTCGCGGCCAATGCCAAAAGCACCAACCCGGCAACCGCCCACGGGAACAACGCCACCCCCGATGTTTGTAGCAACATACCGCCTGCTAGCCCGCCGCCGGCAATTCCCAGATTCCACACCGTCACCAGCATTGACTGCGCTGCGTCAGCCGAGTCGCCGGCAGACTTGGCCAGTGCCGTTTGCAACAGCGCCGGCAAGCCACCAAAGGCCAGGCCCCACAGCGCCACGCTGGCATACACCGCACGGGTGGAGGTCATCCACACGCCCAGTGCCAGGGCCGATACAGCGAACATCACGCAACTGATGATCAGCAGGCGCCGCAAGTGTTGATCAATCAGCATGCCCGTCAGCCAGATACTCAACAGGGCCGCCAAGCCGAATACCAGCAGTATCCGGTCGATGTCGGCGACTATTCCGGCGGGCACCAGTAACGGCGCAATGTAGGTGTAGAGAATGTTGTGCGCGAGCACGTAGGTAAAGGTCACCCACAACACTGGACGAATACCTGGCAGGCTCAGTACCTGGCGCAAGCCCAGGCGCTTTTGTTCCGGCTGGCCGGCGAAGTCCGGCAGTTGCCAGCGCGCCCACACCAACAGCAACAGCGTCAGCCCGGTCATGATTGCAAAGCTCAGGCGCCAGCCCACCGCAGCGCCGAGGAACGTGCCGGCAGGTACACCCAGTGACAAGGCCAGCGGTGCGCCGAGCATGGCCACAGCAATCGCCCGGCCTTGCAGGTGCGGGGCCACCATTCGGCTGGCGTACCCGGCCAGCAGTGCCCAAAGCAACCCGGCGAACACCCCGGCAAAAAAGCGCGCGGCCAGGGTCAGCCCGTAATGGGTGGACAGTGCCGTCACGCTGTTGACCAAGGCAAAGCCGCCGATGGCAATCAGCAGCAAGGGGCGCCGCCGCCAGCCTCGGGTCAGTAGGGTGAGGGGGATGGCCGCGAGTAACGAGCCAAGGGCATACAGGGTCACCAGTTGGCCGACTAACGCCTGTGAAACCTGCAGCCCTTCGCCCATCTGAGGCAGCAGCCCGGCCGGCATGGCCTCGGTGAGAATCGTGATAAACCCTGCGCACGCCAACGCCAGTAAGCCGGCGAGAGGCAGTGCGTCCTTTACGGCCGTGGCGGCCGGGCCGGTAATCGAAGGGCAGTCGCTCATGTTGCGTCTCCATGCAAAAGGTCAGGAGGCAGAGTAGGGGGCTGCGGGTTGCGGAAAAACAGGCTAAGGTTCCGAACTTATCGGACGTCAACGTCCGCAATCAAAAAGGGTAGGGCAATGGACAGTCTGAGCGGCCTTTCGGTGTTCGTGCAGGTTGCGGAAACCCGCAGCTTCACCGCAGCTGGCCGCGTTTTGGGGGTGTCATCTTCGGCGGTGGGCAAAAGCATCGCGCGCATGGAAGAACGCCTGGGCGTGCGGCTGTTTCATCGCAGCACACGCAGCGTCACCCTGACCGGCGAAGGCGCGTTGTTCCTCGAGCGCTCGCGGCGGATTCTGGCCGAGGTGGAGGCGGCCGAGCAGGAGCTGACTGAGGCCGGCGCCACGCCCCGAGGCACGTTGCGCATCAGCTTGCCGCAGGTGCGTGGCCTGTTGATGCCGGTGCTCAGCGATTTTATGCGCGCCTACCCGGACATCGAGCTGGATGTGGATTTTTCTGACCGCATGGTGGACGTGATCGAGGAAGGTTTTGATGCGGTGATTCGTACCGGCAAGCCGGAAGATTCGCGGCTGATGGCACGTCATCTGGGGCATTACCAACTGGTGTTGGTGGCCTCGCCAGGCTACCTGGCGCAATACGGCACCCCGCAACACCCGCAGGACTTGAGCGACCATGCCTGCCTGCGCCACAAATTCTGCGCCACCGGCAAGCTGGAACCCTGGCCACTGCGCCATGTGCCCGGCGTGGCGGAGCCGGTGTTACGTGCGCCGCTGATCAGCACCACCATCGAGTCCCTCAACTATGTGGTGCACGAAGGTTTGGGCATCGCCTGCCTGCCGGACTTCATGGTCAAGGAGGCGGTGCGCCAGGGGCGTCTGCAACGGGTGCTGGATGAGCACCTGGTCCACCGTGGCAGTTTCTGGATGCTGTGGCCCTCGAGTCGCTTTGCCTCGGCCAAGCTGCGGGTGTTTATCGACCATATGTCTGCCGGGCTTTTCCCTGCGCAGGCGGTGTAATAACGCTGTGACGTTTTACCGACAGGAATGTGCGCGCCAACCCTGCGTTCTGTTGCACAATAGCGCCCTGACTGTTTTCCTCAGGATTTTCGATGTCGACATCATTTCACTTGCGTAGCCTCGGGTTGGCGCTGGTGCTGGCGGGCGCTGCGGGCTGCTCGTCACCCAAGACCGCTATTTATGAACATGAGAATTTCGACGACTCCGGTACGTTCTCCCGTGATTACCCGGTCAGCGATGTGGCGGCCTGTGAAGCGGCGCGACGTGCGCTGTTGAGCCAGGGTTACATCATCACCAGCAGCGACCCCAAGCTGGTGGTGGGTAACAAGAGTTTCCAGCAAACCGGCGAAACCCATCTGCAAATCAGCTTCAACGTAGTGTGTGCCGATGATGGCAAAGGCGCCAAGCACTCAACCATGTTCGCCAACGCCTTGCAGGACCGCTACGCGCTGAAGAAGGTCAACAACTCCGCCAGTCTCGGCGTGGGTGTGTTGGGGTCGGTGTCGATGCCGATCGGCTCAACCGATGATTCGATGGTCAAGGTGGCCAGCGAGACAGTGACGGCACCGAAGTTTTACGATCGCTACTTCTCGCTGGTGGATGTGTTCCTGCCCCAGGACGTGAAGGCGGCCGAGCATATTCCAGAGAAGCCCAAGGCTGAGCTGGGCATGCCGGAGCCGAAAGCGGCTGCGCCTGCCGATAAGCCTGCGCCTGCCGATAAGATAGACGCGCCCAAGGACGCTCCGGTAGCGCCCGCCGTGTCGGAACCGCTGGCACCGCCGCCGGAGGCGGCACCGATTGCGCCACAGGCCGAGCCGGCGCCGACCACTGCGCCAACACCTGCACCGGCTGCGGAACCAGCCCCATCGCCGACCAACCCGAACCTGCCGGCGCCGACAGAGGCGATTCCACCGCTGCCAACGCCTGGGCGGTAACTCAGACGGCTACGGGGTTCGTCTTGTCGACGTTTATCCCGTAGCGGCTGATGGCCTCGCTCACCTTGTCACGCCCGATCACGCCGTCATCGGCCAGCGCCTTCAGCGCCGCCAGCACGATGAAGTGGCGGTCCACCTCAAAGAACTCGCGCAGGGTTTCGCGGGTGTCCGATTGCCCAAAGCCATCGGTGCCCAGCGCCACAAAACGGCGGCCGTGTACAAACGGGCGGATCTGGTCGGCGAATAACTTCATATAGTCCGTCGCCACCACCACCGGCCCGCTGTGTCCGGCCAGGCTGGTTTCCACGTAACTCGCACGCGGTTCGTCCTGCGGATGCAGCAGGTTCCAGCGCTCCACCGCGTGCCCGTCGCGGCGCAATTCGGTCAGGCTGGTGGCGCTCCAGACATTACTGGCTACGCCAAAGTCCTTGTCGAGCAGTTGCGCTGCGCCAATTACTTCGCGCAGGATCGAGCCGCTGCCCATCAATTGCACCTGCGCCTGGGGGGACGTGCTCAGTGGATACAAGCCTTTGAGAATCCCGTCCTCCACGCCTTCGGGCATGGCCGGGTGCGGGTAGTTCTCGTTGAGCAGGGTGATGTAGTAGTAAATGTCCTCTTGTTCGACGTACATGCGCCGCATGCCTTCGCGAATGATCACCGCCAGCTCGTAGGCAAAAGTCGGGTCATAGGCGACGCAGCAGGGGATCACCGACGCCAGGATGTGGCTGTGGCCGTCGTCATGCTGCAAGCCTTCGCCCATCAGCGTGGTGCGGCCGGCCGTGGCGCCCAGCAGAAAGCCGCGAGCGCGGGCATCGCCGGCGGCCCAGGCCAGGTCGCCGACGCGCTGGAAACCGAACATCGAATAGAAAATGTAGAACGGCACGGTCATCAAGCCGTGATTGCTGTAGGACGTACTCGCCGCAATCCACGAAGAAATAGCCCCGGATTCATTCAGGCCTTCCTGCATGATCTGTCCGTCTTTGCTCTCTTTGTAGTAGCTCAATTGCCCGGCGTCTTGTGGGGTGTAGAGCTGGCCGACGGCGGAATGAATGCCGATCTGGCGGAACAGGCTCTCCATGCCGAAGGTGCGCGACTCGTCCGGCACGATGGGTACGATCAGCTTGCCCAGGTGCGGGTCTTTCAGCAGCGTGCCGAGGATGCGCACAAACGCCATGGTGGTGGAGATGGCACGCTCGCCGGTGTCTTTGAGTTGGGTGGCAAAGGCGCTCAGTTCGGGAATCTGCAAGGCCTCGACTGCAGTGTGTCGTGCTGGCACATAGCCGCCCAACGCCTGGCGACGGGCAGCGAAGTAGCGGGCTTCTTCGCTGTCGGCGGCGGGCTTGAGGTAAGGGATTTCGTCGAGTTGGTCATCGGCCACTTCCAGGCCGAAGCGGTCGCGAAAGGCTTTTACTGCATCAGCGCCCATCTTCTTCAACTGGTGATTGATGTTCTGGCCTTCGCCCGCTTCGCCCATGCCAAAGCCCTTGACGGTTTTGGCCAGGATCACCGTCGGTTGGCCCTTGTGGCGCACGGCAGCGGCGTAGGCATTGTAGACCTTGTCCGGGTCGTGGCCACCGCGTGAGAGTTTCCAGATATCGTCGTCGGACATGTCGGCAACCAGTGCCAGTAATTGCGGGTATTTGCCGAAGAAATGTTCACGCACATAGGCGCCGTTCTGGGATTTGTAGTTCTGGTAGTCGCCGTCCACGCACTCCATCATGCGTTGTCGCAACAGGCCGCTCTGGTCCTTTTCCAGCAGCGCATCCCAGCCGCCGCCCCAGATCACCTTGATCACATTCCAGCCGGCGGCGCGGTACAGGCTTTCGAACTCCTGGATCACCTTGGCATTGCCACGCACCGGGCCATCCAGGCGCTGCAGGTTGCAGTTGACTACAAAGATCAGGTTGTCGAGCTTCTCGCGGCCGGCCAGGGAGATGGCCGCCAGGGATTCCGGCTGGTCCATTTCGCCGTCGCCCAGAAACGCCCACACCTTGCGGCCTTGGTGTTGCTTGAGGTCACGGAACTCCAGGTAGCGCATAAAGCACGCCTGGTAGGCGGCGGTAATCGGGCCCAGGCCCATCGATACTGTCGGGAACTGCCAGAAGTCCGGCATCAGCCGTGGGTGCGGGTAAGAGGACAAGCCCTCGCCACCGGCCTCGCGGCGGAAGTTGTCCAGCTGCGCTTCGCTGATGCGGCCTTCGAGGTAGGCGCGGCCGTAAATGCCCGGGGAGGAGTGGCCCTGGATGTACACCAGGTCGCCGTCGAAGGTATCGGTTCGGCCACGGAAGAAGTGGTCAAAGCCTACGTCGTACAGGACGGCGGCCGACGCGTAGGTCGCAATATGCCCACCAACACCCGAGTGTTTACCCGCACGCAGCACCATCGCCATGGCATTCCAGCGAATAAACGCATTGGTGCGCCGCTCGATGGCCAGGTTGCCGGGGTAGGGCAATTGGCGGTCAACCGCGATGGTGTTGACGTAAGGCGTGGTCACCCGCCCGTAGAAGTCACCATGGCGTGCAACGTCGAAATCCAGCAACTGATCAATCAGGTAGTGGGCACGCGGGCGGCCTTCGGTGGACAGCACCGATTCGATGGACTCCAGCCACTCGCGGGTTTCCTGTGGATCGTCGTCCCGTCTTACTGCGTTATTGGGGGTCATGTGAGGCTCCAGGGTAGGCGGATTTCAAGCAGCGGGCTCCTTGTGGGAGTTGCGCAAATGTAATTGCAATTGCAACTACATGACTGAATCTAGCGCGGGATGAGCTACTATTGCAACCTTCTTGAAATTCCCCGGATGGTGTTGCATGTCGTCGAAAGAGCCAGATGTATGGTTCCGTTTTGTCAGGGCCCACAGGACGGTCATCCGAGAAATCGAACGCCGCCTGGCTGCAGCAGACCTGCCGCCCTATGCCTGGTATGACGCGTTATGGGGCCTGGAAAGCGGCCCCGACGGCACACGGCGCATGCACGAATTGGCCGATGTGCTGGCGATTGAGCGCTACAACCTCACACGCCTGGTAGACCGCCTGGAAAAGGACGGCCTGGTAGTGCGTTCACGCTCCGACGGCGATGGCCGCGCAGCGTTTGCCTCGATCACCGAGGCCGGCCGGGTGTTGCGTAAAAAGATGTGGAAAATCTACGAAAGCACGGTGGATGAGCTGTTCCTGTCGCAAATCGAGCCTGAGCAGCGCCAGCTGTTTGCCGATACCTTGGAGCGCACTGCGGGGTTGGCGGTGGAGGCGGGCGTGCAAACCCGCAGTCGACGCAAGGCCTGAGGTGCAATGCGAGCTTGTGTGGGAGCTGGCTTGTCGAATCGTCGCACCGCTGCGATAGCCTCACCGCGGTGTACCTGACACCTTGAGGTGACTGCATCGCAGGCAAGCCAGCTCCCACATGTTTGACCGCGTGCCCATGCATCACAGTGGATACCGACGCATCGCCGTTTCGACCTGCTCGACACCAATACGGCCTTCATCGGCCAACGCCCGCAGCGCACACACCACAATCCAATACCGACTGGGCGCAGAAACCTGCACCGACCCCGCACCCAACCCGACAAACCGCGCCTGCACATACGCCGCCAACTGATCGACAATCGCCTGCGGATAGCCGGTCACGGCAATCACCGGCGCGCTGCTCCCGGCCAGGCACTCATGCAGATGGCAGCTTTGCCGGGCAGCCATCGGGTGCAGGCGATTCCAGCGCTCGGCCGCCGCTGCCTCACGGGCCAGCCGCGTGTAGCTTGGGCAGCTCCATACCTGCGCCGTCACGCCCCAATCCTGTTCAAGCAATTGCGCCGCGTGGGTCACGTCCTCGAGCGCTCGGCCCGCACCCAGCAAGCGCACCTCCCCAGTGTGAGTACGCTGGAGCGGGTACATGCCCTTGAGCGCGTTTTCACGATCCTGCTTATCCAGCCTCGCTGTGCGCTGTTGATCATGCAGCGCGAGGTAATAAAACCCCGGCTTGCCGTCGACATACAGCGCGCGAATCCCGGCCAGCACAATCGCCCGGGCTTCTTCGCCGGACGCCGGGTCATACGGCGTGCAGTGCGGGTTGGTCGCCAGCCAAAACGGCAGCGACGGTTGCGCGCCCCTGGGCCAGGCAGAGGGCTGGTTCTCGACGTCGTTGCAGAGGATGCCGCGCTGCGTGGCGGCCTGCGACAGCCCACATAACTGCGCCGACGATGCTGCACGGTGCAGGTACAGCATGGGTTTTTCGCCGGTATTGCGCGCAAACCAACTGGGCCAGTTGCCCACACGGCGGCTGCGTGACTGGCCACGAATCACCCAGGCCTGTCGGCTGAATTCCAGGGTATTGGCCATGTTCATGACCGTGTACAGCGGCGAGCCGGGCGGCGGGGCGGCACTGCTCAGCGCATCGATACAGCGCTGCGCGGCTTGGGCGGTAGAGACAGGCATGGTCGAGGCTCCTTGCTGCGAAGTCTCGTACCCTAATGGAAATCTGTTATTGATTGCAAATGCAATGATTGCAATAGCACCTCAAGATTCCGACGCTAAATCGATCCAACCCTGCTACGTTTTATCTTGAAGTGCAGGAACGTCATGGCGCCGACATTTTTTCGTCATCACGGCACTTTAGGCTGGGCTTGCAGGTCATTTATCTGCAAGCGCTTTTAACCAAGAAGGAGTCCGCCATGGACGAATACCAGGAAGAACTGCTGGAGTACCACGCGTTTGAACTGGATCCGCTGGATCCGGCCGATGACGCCACCGAGCTGTAACACCGACTTCAGGCGGAATGCCGCTGACTGCGGCGAAATTCCCCTGGGGTCTGGTTGTTCCACCGCCTGAAGGCCCGCTGAAAGGCTTGGGCTGAGGCAAAACCGAACAAGTAGGCGATCTCGCCGAACGCCAGTTCCGTGTCGCGAATGTAGGTCATGGCCAGATCGCGGCGGGTATCGTTGAGAATTGCGCGAAACTGCGTGCCTTCGTCGGCCAGTTTGCGCCGCAGTGTCCAGGTTGGCAGCTTCAGGCGTGCCGCCACTTCTTCCAGGTCGGGTTCCCGGCCGCCATTGAGCATCGGCCCGAGCAACCTTGTAATGCGCTCGCGCAGGCTGCGGGTGCGGGTGAGCTGCTCCAACTCCTGTTCACATAACTTCAACAACAGATGCCAGGTGCTGGGGCAATGCTGCGGGTTACGCAGACTCAGGGTTGGCTGGTTGAGGCGCAGTTGGTTGGCCTCGGCACCGAAATGCACGGGGCTGTCACCCAGCACGCGGTACTGGTCGCTGTACTCAGGGGCTTCAAACTCGATGTCGATGCGCTGGGCCTGCACCGGTTGTTGGGCCAGGCTCGACAATTGCTGCAGCCAGCCGGCGATGATCGAGTCCACCACAAAGCGGTTGTAGGCGTTGTATGGGCTGATGGAATAGAAGCGCAGCCAAGCGCCTTCGGCGTCCTCATGAAAGCTCGACTGGCCACGATAGTTGGAGCCGTACAGCGCTTCAAACCGCGTCAGTGCGCGCGCCGCTTCGCGTACGTTCGGCGCCTGTGCGGCGGTGACGCCGGCCAATCCCGCCTGGCTCAGACGGCTCAATTGACCCATGCGCAAGCCCAGGCCGGGGTCGCCGGTCAGTTGGATGGCGGCGTGGCCCAGGCGCATATAGCGCGGGATCGACAGGCGCGCCCCGGCTTCGGCAAGGCGCGCCGGGTCCAGGCCGTATTGCAGCAGCAGCGGTTGCGGGTCCAGGCCGTGGCTGTGGACGGCGTCGGCCAAGGACTGAACAAAGCCCACCGACAAGTCCCCAAGACGCACCGGCTTCACGGCGTTACAGCCAGATATTTAGCAGGCGCGCGCCACGGGCGTCGTTGCCCGCCGTGACGTGCCCGTCGTTGCTGAGGAAGCTGTGCCCGGCGGTGCCCAAGTCCCAGAACTGCCCACGCAGGAACACACTCATGCCGGCGCTGGCCTGGCTGATGGGCTGCTGGCTGATCAGGGTGAGGCGGCGCCAGGCTTCGCCTTCGCTGAGTTCTTCGGGCTTGAGGCTGATTTCCGGCGGCGTGGACACGCTTTTAAAGCCGCGCCATGGGCGGTCCCAGGTGTCGCGGCCGGTGACGAAGGCCGGCACGGCCACCAGTTGCGCACCTTGCTCGTTGAGCTTGCGGTAATTGTCCGGGTACCAGCTGTCGCTGCCGATCAGGATGCCCAGGCGCCCGGCCGGGGTGTCGACCACGCTGACGATATTTTCGTCACCCGGGGCGATAAACCCGCGCTCATCGTAAATCGGGTAAAGCTGGCGCTGTGGCTCGCCGATGGGCAGGCCATCGGCCGCAAACACCACGCTGGCGTTGTACAGCGCGCCATGGCCAATGTGCAGTTGGCCCTGGCTGACACTGGGGTTGGGCAGCGCGATGGAGCCGGCCACCAGGGTCACGCCGAATTCTTTGGCCAGGCCGCCGAACAGCACTTGATAGTCGCGTGCCATGGCCGGTGCCTTCATACGCAGGTAGGCGTCGTCCATGCGGTTATCGCCTTTGGCGCTGATCCAGGCGCGGGCAAACTGCAACGGGTTGCTGGCGGACAGCCAATTCATGGCGTCCTTGAGGTGAGTGGCCTGGTACAGCTCATTCTTTTCGCCGCTGAGCATCAGCCAGGTGCCGATATGTTCCGGCAGCACGACGACGGTCTTGGCGTTGATCAAACCTTGGTCGCGGGCCTTTTGCAGGTAGGCCGAGAGTTTCAGGTGCAAGCGTTCCAGGCTCTGGTAATCAGCAGGGAACAGCTCGGGTTGGATGCCCAGCAGGTTGCCACGGTCGGCGGGCTCGCCTTCATTGACGGCCAGGGTGATACGCAGGTCCGACAGGTAATGCGCCACGGGGCGCTCCTGGGTCCAGACCAGATACGCGGCGATGGCGGCAACCAGGGCCATGGAGACGGTGAACGCTAGAAGTTTACGCATGGGGCAACAGACAACAGACCGTGTGCAGGGTTCGCCGACTAGGGTAGGGCTGATGCACCGGCTTGCCAAGGGGCACTGTGCATTTGGATCAATAACTTGTCAGTTACGGTCATTGAGCGGTCGTCCATCGCCTCTTAGTCTGTGGGACATAAACCGATGGCAAGCCGTTCGAGCCTGCCACGTCCCGTGATGATCCGTTGTGGAGCTGTACCATGACCGCTGCTGCCTACCCGCACCTGCTGGCCCCGTTGGACCTGGGTTTTACCACCTTGCGCAACCGCACCCTGATGGGCTCGATGCACACCGGCCTGGAAGAAAAGCCCGGCGGCTTCGAACGTATGGCCGCCTATTTTGCCGAGCGCGCCCGTGGCGGCGTTGGCCTGATGGTCACCGGCGGCATCGGCCCGAACGATGAAGGCGGCGTATATGCCGGTGCCGCCAAACTGACCACCGACGAAGAAGCGCAAAAGCACAAGATTGTGACCCAGGCCGTGCACGCAGCGGGCGGCAAGATCTGCATGCAGATCCTCCACGCCGGTCGTTATGCCTACAGCCCCAAGCAGGTGGCGCCGAGCGCGATCCAGGCGCCGATCAACCCGTTCAAGCCCAAGGAGCTGGACGAGGAGGGCATCGAGAAGCAGATCCAGGATTTCGTCACCTGCTCGCTGCTGGCCCAGGTGGCCGAGTACGACGGCGTGGAAATCATGGGGTCCGAAGGCTACTTCATTAACCAGTTCCTCGCCGCCCACACCAACCATCGCACCGACCGTTGGGGTGGCAGCTACGAAAACCGCATGCGCCTGGCCGTGGACATCGTGCGCCGGGTACGCGAAGCAGTAGGTCCGAACTTCATCATTATCTTCCGCCTGTCGATGCTCGACCTGGTGGAAGGCGGCAGCACCTGGGAAGAGATCGTGCAACTGGCCAAGGCCATCGAAGGCGCGGGTGCGAGCATTATCAACACCGGTATCGGCTGGCACGAAGCGCGTATCCCCACCATCGCCACCAAGGTGCCACGTGGTGCGTTCAGCAAGGTCACCGCCAAGCTGCGTGGCGCGGTGCAGATTCCGTTGATCACCACCAACCGCATCAACACCCCGGAAATAGCCGAGCAGATTCTGGCTGAAGGCGATGCGGACATGGTCTCGATGGCGCGCCCGTTCCTGGCCGACCCGGAGTTCGTCAACAAGGCCGCTGCCGGCCGCGCGGATGAAATCAACACCTGCATCGGCTGCAACCAGGCCTGCCTGGATCACACCTTTGGCGGCAAGCTGACCACCTGCCTGGTCAACCCGCGTGCCTGCTACGAGACCGAGCTGAACTACCTGCCGGTCAAGCAGATCAAGAAAATTGCGGTGGTCGGTGCCGGGCCTGCGGGGCTGGCGGCGGCCACCGTGGCGGCTGAGCGCGGCCACCAGGTGACCCTGTTCGATTCGGCCAGCGAGATCGGCGGCCAGTTCAATATCGCCAAGCGCGTGCCGGGCAAAGAAGAGTTCTTCGAAACCCTGCGCTACTTCAAGCGCAAATTGCAGACCACCCACGTCGAGCTGTGCCTCAACACCCGTGTGGATGTGGCGCAACTGGCGGCGGGCGGTTACGACGAGATCATCCTGGCCACCGGCATTGCGCCGCGCACGCCGGCGATTCCGGGCGTCGACAACGCCAAGGTGCTGAGCTACCTGGATGTGATTCTGGAGCGCAAGCCGGTGGGCAAGCGCGTGGCGGTGATCGGCGCCGGCGGCATCGGCTTCGACGTCTGCGAGTTCCTCGTGCACGAGGGCGTGTCCACCAGCCTGGACCGCGAGGCGTTCTGGAAAGAGTGGGGCATCGACACCCAACTGCAAGCCCGTGGCGGTGTGGCCGGCATCAAGCCGCAACCCCACGCACCGGCACGTGAAGTGTTCCTGCTGCAACGCAAGACCTCCAAGGTCGGCGACGGCCTGGGCAAGACCACCGGCTGGATCCACCGCACTGGCTTGAAGAACAAGCAGGTGCAGATGCTCAACAGCGTTGAGTACCTGAAGATTGATGACGATGGCCTGCATATCCGCATCGGCGCCGAGGGCGAACCGCAGGTGCTGGCAGTGGACAATATCGTCATCTGCGCCGGGCAAGACCCACTGCGCGAACTGCAGGATGGGCTGGTCGCAGCCGGCCAGAATGTGCACCTGATCGGCGGCGCCGATGTGGCGGCCGAACTGGATGCCAAGCGCGCCATCAACCAGGGTTCGCGTCTGGCTGCCGCGCTGTAAAATGACCCAAGGGGCGGTGTTAGACTACCGCCCCTTTTTCATTCAGATATCCCCCGATGGGTCCCTTCGACTGGTTTCCCCAGGCACCGCTTGAACCGTTGCCGCTCGGCTGGCTGAACGGGGTCGAGTTGGCCGTGCTGCGCCTGGACTGCATCGATCCACTGATCAGCGGCAACAAGTGGTTCAAGCTCACCCAGCACCTGGCCAATGCGCAACAGGCCGGTGCCGATGGGATCATCAGCCTGGGCGGCGCTCATTCCAACCATCTGCACGCGTTGGCGGCGGCCGGCAAACATTTTGATTTCCC
Organism: Pseudomonas edaphica; assembly: GCF_005863185.1. Classification (GTDB taxonomy): domain Bacteria; phylum Pseudomonadota; class Gammaproteobacteria; order Pseudomonadales; family Pseudomonadaceae; genus Aquipseudomonas; species Aquipseudomonas edaphica. The sequence continues at coordinate 168 of NZ_VBVZ01000114.1, read as the reverse complement.
CACCGTCGGCCTGTTGCGCGGCCACCCTCAAGACACGCCCACCATCCTTGATCTGAAAGCCTTCGGCATGCACCTGCATTGGCTGGGGTACGGCGGTTATCGTGCGCGTCACGACGCCGGTTTCTGGCGGCCATGGCGCGAACAGTATCCCCATTTTTTTTCTGTTTT
>NZ_VBVZ01001148.1 GCF_005863185.1 Pseudomonas edaphica | reverse complement strand
TCCAGGCCCAGTACCTTGAGGGCGACGGCTTGGGCGAGCTGCCATTTCCAGGTCAGGGCGCTGGCCATCTGGCGGATTTCCAGGTGGTCAAAGGGTTTTTTCAGGATCAGTAGCTGGTCGTTGTACTTCAATCGCGCTTCGATGGCCTCAAAGGAGTAATCGGAGTAGGCGGTGCACAGGGCAATCTGCAGGTTGGGGTCGACGTTCCACAACTGTTCAATGGTGTGCAGGCCATCCCAGCCGGGCGGCATGCGCATGTCGATAAATACCATGGCGTAGGGCGCACCGTCCGCCAGGGCTTTGTTCACCAGGGCAAGGGCCTCCTGGCCCTGATAGGCCGAATCCAGCAAAAACGCCTGGCGCACCGGCGCCGCGGTGCCGAACAGGGCTTCTTCCAGGCTGTCCAGTGAGGGGGCATCGTTGGGATTGGCGCACAGAATCTTGCGGAAATCTTCATGGATAGAGGCGGTGTCATCCACGATCAGAATGCGTCGATTGGCCCGCCCTGAATCCGGCTACAT
>NZ_VBVZ01001147.1 GCF_005863185.1 Pseudomonas edaphica | reverse complement strand
CGCAGCAGTGGGGCGGCTTTCATGTCGGTGGGGAATACGCGGCCGGAGGTGCCGACAAAGGTCTCGATGCCCAGGCCGTGAATCCACTCGCACAAAGCCTCTGCGCCAAACGCGCGCAACAACGGTGCCATGTGCGGCGCGCGTTCGGCGTAACGCGACAGGAACGCCGGGTACGCCTCGGAGTGGGTGATGTTCATGCCGCCCACGCCCGCCAGCAGGAACTTGCGCCCCACTGAAGGCATGCCGTCGTACACGTCTACCCGCACGCC
>NZ_VBVZ01001146.1 GCF_005863185.1 Pseudomonas edaphica | reverse complement strand
GGAGCGTGCGTCGAAGGTGCAATGGGGCCTGATGATCGCGGTGTTCTGCGTGTCGTTCGTGCCCGCCCTGCTGACGCTCGACATTCCCGGCTACGAAGGCCGCAACCTGTTGCTGATCGCTTACCTGGTGATCGTGGTGCAGCTATCGGACGTGCTGCAGTACGTGTGCGGCAAGCTGTTCGGCAAACACAAGATCGCGCCCAACCTGTCGCCGTCCAAAACCGTGGAAGGCTTTGTCGGCGGGATTCTGCTGTCGTCCCTGATCGGCGCGGCGCTGTGGTGGACCACGCCGTTCAACCCGTGGCAGTCATTCCTGATCGCGCTGCTGATCAACCTGCTTGGCTTCGCTGGCGGCATCGTGATGTCGGCGATCAAGCGCGACCGGGGCGTGAAGGATTGGGGGCACATGATCGAAGGCCACGGCGGGATGCTGGACCGCCTGGATTCGGTGTGCTTTGCCGCGCCGATTTTCTTCCACCTTGTGCGCTACTGGTGGACCTGAGGAACACGCTCTCTTAAGCCC
>NZ_VBVZ01001145.1 GCF_005863185.1 Pseudomonas edaphica | reverse complement strand
CCCCAAGGCGGCGCAGCAGTTGGCCGACAATCTCCGCCGTTGGCCCGCCAATCCCCACGTCCACTTCGTCGAATACCAGCGTGGGTACCCGCGAGGTCTGGGCGGTAATGACCTGAATCGCCAGGCTGATCCGCGACAGCTCACCGCCGGACGCCACTTTCGCCAGTGCCTTGAGCGGCTGGCCAGGGTTGGCGCTGACCAGCAGCTCAACCTGTTCCAGGCCGTGGGGTTGCAGCTCGTTGCTGGTGTTGGCGTGCAGCTCAATGGTGAAGCGCCCGCCTGGCATGCCCAGGCGTTGAATTTCCTGCTCCACGGCACTGGCCAGGCTGGTAGCGGCTTGCTGGCGCAGGTCGCTGAGCTCGCGGGCCTTTTCCTGGTAATGGCGGGCGAAGGAGGCGAGTTCATCGCCCAGCCGTTCAATGGATTCATCATTGGCGTTGAGGGTTTCGATCTCATCCAGCAGCTTTTGCTGCATCGTCGCAACTTCGGTCGGCTGGATGCGGTGTTTGCGCGCCAGGGTATAGAT
>NZ_VBVZ01001144.1 GCF_005863185.1 Pseudomonas edaphica | reverse complement strand
CGGCCAACTGCGCGCGCACGCTGTCTTGCAGCAGGCGGTTCTGCTGATAGAAGTCTTGGAACAAGGCCTCTTTGCGCTCCACCGCGTAAGCACGGATCCACGCCTGCGCAGTGGCCTGGCGCACGTTAAGGCGCTCGATGCGCCCTTCGGCGGCGGTGCGTTCTATGGTTGCATCAGCCAGCTCGACCCGGGCTTTGCGCTTGTCGCGGCTGGGCACCTGTTGCTGCAGGCCGATCATTTGTTGCGTCATGTCATCGCCATACAACGTGCCGCGATTCGGCCCGCCGATGGGAAAATTCTGCAGGCCCACCAGCAGTTTCGGGTCGGGCAATTCGCCGGCCGGAATCGCCGCGTGTGTCGCGGCTTGCAGCTTGGCGGATTCAGCCACCAGCGAAGGCGCGTTGTTCTGCGCCAGGCGCAGGGCCTCATCCAGGGTCAGCGCCGAGGCGAGCACCGGCCACACCAGCACGCCCACCACCAGGGCGCGCACATAGAGGGAATTCATCGTAAAGATTCCTGATCTGTTCCAC
>NZ_VBVZ01001143.1 GCF_005863185.1 Pseudomonas edaphica | reverse complement strand
CAGCACAAATCCATGTGGGAGCTGGCTTGCCTGCGATAGCGGCCGGTCAGTCAACATCACTGTCGCCTGTGCCGCCACCATCGCAGGCAAGCCAGCTCCCACAGAGAATCTTTGGTGTGTCAGGGGCTGAGGCGGCAGCCTTGGCGGTCGCCTAGCCAGCGCGCTGTATGCGTGCGCCCTAAGCCGCTTGCCGTGACTTCACTGCGTTCCGGCGAATCAGTGAACGCACTGGTCGGCACATACTGCTTCACATACCCCAGGCAATAGTCCGCCGGGTTGTTCTCCACATACCGGCACGAGCAATACTCCTTGGCCGTGTACGCCGCGATGATGTCGGGGAAGGCTTGCAGGTTGACGCGTTCGTGCCACACCCAGCCCGACAGGGCGAGCAACAGCAGCAAAAACACGCTGATAAACGGATGACGACGGATCATGGTTGCACCGCCGCCAGTACGCGCTTGAGCAGTTCGTTGTGACGGTAAGTGCCGTCACGGTCATCGCCGTAGCGCACGATCACCAGGTTGTCGGCGGGC
>NZ_VBVZ01001142.1 GCF_005863185.1 Pseudomonas edaphica | reverse complement strand
GACCTGGATCGCGCCGTTGGGTTGTACACCCGTGCTGGTCAGTTCGAAAACGCCATTGGGCCCAACGGTGACTTGCTGTGTAGTGCCATCAGGCAAGGTCACGGTGACCTTGCTGTTGGCTTCGGCGGTGCCGGTGAGCTTGAGTTTGCCATCGGGCAAGGTCACCACAATCAGATCGGCCGGAGCGGTTGGCGGCGTCACATCAGTCGTCTGGTACGTTACAGTTGTTTCAGGGCTTATATGCCCTGCCGCATCTGCCGCCGTTACGGACACAAGACCATTGGGTTGCGTGGTGGTGCTGGTCAGCTCGAAGGTACCATTGGCCGCTGCGGTAACTTGATGCGAGGTGCCATCGGGCAGGGTTACGGTGACCTTGCTGTTGGCCTCGGCGCTGCCGCTGATCTTGACCTTGCCATCGGGCAAGGTCACCGCCAACAGGCCGGTCGGTGGGGCTGGAGGGGTGACGTCCACTGTACTGTCGGCGACGAAGGCAATTGTGGCTGGCGTACTGGCATTGCCCGCCGCATCGGCTGC
>NZ_VBVZ01001141.1 GCF_005863185.1 Pseudomonas edaphica | reverse complement strand
ATAAACCCGTGCAGCATTGGAGCATCGAGTACAAAATTCATGGCGAGACTAAAGTTCTGACCATCCAGAGCGATGACGAACCTTCAATCGATGATGTTCATCAAGCGCTGATTATCCAAAATCATCTGGACAGAACTGGAATGGAGAGCCTTCAAGGCGTTGTTTCGAATGGCGGCATAACGAACATTTCCTGCGAGCAGGCGCCATAACGAAAAAACCCGGCGTTTAGCCGGGCCAAATCTACAATATCGCTGCGCGAGCCTTGGCTAGCGGACGACACCCAAATCTATAATCTGTTTACGTCGGCGCTCTATCAAAGCGTCCGCCTCGGATTCGGTGAGCCCTTCAGCAATAACTGCTAGGCCGTGAAAAACGGTCCAGCACTTAGCTCCGCGCGAAGCTTTGTTTCGTTCTTTTCTCAGGGTATCCATTTCAACTCCGGATTAATTATCGACGGAGGAAATCTACCATGCAGAAATGAAAAGCCCGACACTTGGCCGGGCTTTCGACAAGGCGCCGAGCTTGAAAAGCTAAA
>NZ_VBVZ01001140.1 GCF_005863185.1 Pseudomonas edaphica | reverse complement strand
CCGGGTACGGAATGCCTTCGTTTGTCGCCAATTCAGCCGGGCTGATCGGGTCGGCAGCCTGTGCCTGACCAAGGCCGAGCATCAGAGCGAGCAGCAGGGCGCTCTTGGTAAACGTGACAGGCATATGCGAAGTCCTTTCGTGGAGGTAACTTTGAGAAGGCGTCCTTTTTAACAATTGATTGCGAAAGGCGCTATCACCAAACCGACATTAAGGTACTCACGAGGCATTTTTGTGGGTTTTTTTGTGCTGTGTTGCAGTATTCTTGGCCAAAGCTGCCCCGTTAGAGGGCAGTAATTTCTGCCACGCGTGTAAACCATCTTTCCAGTCCCTGTGGGACTTTTCAGTGAGGTTTACCATGCGCATCACTTCCGAGCTTATCTGCCAGGCCGCCGACCAACTCCAGGGTTTTGTCGGCCTGAACCGTAAAACCGGCTACTACATCGTGCGTTTCAGCGAAGACGCCTTCGGCATGGACGTGGCCGATGACGGCATCATCCCCACTGCCGAATTTGTCTGGCTGCCGGCCGCCGACCACACCATGAC
>NZ_VBVZ01001139.1 GCF_005863185.1 Pseudomonas edaphica | reverse complement strand
GCGCGCCCCAGCGGGAGCAAGCTCCCTCGCCACGTGTGCGCCAATCAACCACAAACGTTCAAGATTGCGCACCACCCCGCTCAGTAGACTCGCCCGACTTCTTCTACTGCAGGTTCGCCATGGACATTTTCCTTTACGCGTTCAGCGTCATGTACAGCCCCGGTCCGGTCAATTTGATGGGCCTCAATGCCGGGCTTACGGGCAAATTACGTCGCTCCAGCGGTTTCTACATCGGCGTGGGGTGCGCGATGCTGCTGATGTTCGTGCTGTTTGGCTACACCGGCGAAGCGATCATTTCCCAGGCGGCATTGCCGTATATTTCTTTGATTGGCGGCGTGTACACGCTGTACCTCGCCTACCAGGTGTTCACCGCACGTACCGAGGTGGATGACGCCCCAAGCACGCCTGCCAAGACCTTGACCTTCTGGAATGGCCTGGTGATCCAGTTGCTCAACCCCAAGGGCATCGTCGCGGTGTTGCCAATCACCAGCGTGATGTTGCCGGCGGCGCATATTACCGGGGGCTCGATCTTTTGCGTATCGGCC
>NZ_VBVZ01000113.1 GCF_005863185.1 Pseudomonas edaphica | reverse complement strand
GCTAAACCGTGGCATTCTCCAGTCGCCCGAATTCTCACTCCATCAGGTCTCGTGGAAGCTCAATGCCACGTTTTGCCACACAAAGATCGACTCTCCGAAGGTGAGTTCCGTACGGGCGGGGGGGCAGAAGGGTGGACCTCTCAACAAGGTTTTTACATATATCGGAACCATCGCTTGCTTCTGGCTGGCGGGTGGCTCGGGATTGGACAGGGGCGCGCATGGAACCGAGAGGAGCCTCACCGGCTAGCGAGGATCAGATTAGATATTCCCAATACTGCCGATTCGGCTTGGAAGATCGACGTCAAGAAGTCAACAGCCCGGCCTCCTATAACAGTGCGCCCGTGGCTTACGAAGTTGGCTGAGGATACGAGAGAAAGAGCCAGGAGAGTCTTTGCCTTTCGGGGGGCGCCAATGCCAGGTCCTGGAGGTCTCAAGATTGAACAACAAGCATGGCGGGTCGAACGGCTTAAGGATGGTGTCCGATATCGTATTGAAGAGAGTCACCCAGCGGTTGCTGCGGTAATTGAGGCTGCTGGCGGTAATTCCGATCTTGTTCGCGCCATGCTGCGCGTTGTTGAGGAAACTGTACCTGTGCAGCGAATATGGCTCGATACAGCCGAGAACAAAGACACTCCAATAACCGGCTTCTCAGGAGAGTCCGAGACGGCTTCTGACGGCGTCCGAACTGTCCTCCTTACGCTTTTTAGGGACATGGTGGCGCGACGAGGGATGAGTCCCGATGTGGCGGTCACGACCTTGTCCTTGACTGACCCTTTTCATAATTACCCTAATCTTGTCGCGTCCCTTCCGAGTCTCGCGGTAACACCCTTAGAGGGGAAAGAATAATGACGGAAGCGCAGAACAAGGTATTTCAGCGAGTCGTCAGTGTCACTCAGACATTCTTGGTTGAGGCCATGGAGAATGGCTCAATCACACCAACTCTCATCGCTGAAAAAGTTGACTTTGTAGCGACGCATATGGCCCCAGGTGAAAGTGTCGACCGGAAAGAGGCTGTTGCAGAGCTTATTCGTCGATTCAGCCTATGGATCGGTGGGGCGTCCACACTATCGGATAGAACTGGACACAAGGATTGGCTTAACACTGCCCGTAAAAGGGACTGGCGTTACTGGCAGCGCTACCGCGATTTCCTAGAGAGCAAAATGTCCATCAAGGCAGTGGATGCCTTAGATGATGCGACCAATAAAATTCTCGAACTGCTTGAGGATCCTCTTCGTGAGGAGGGCTGGGATAGGCGCGGGCTAGTGGTTGGGCATGTCCAGTCCGGCAAGACAGGTAACTACACCGGGCTTATATGCAAAGCAGCCGACGCTGGATACAAGATCATCATTGTGCTTGCCGGCCTGCACAACAATCTGCGTTCCCAGACCCAAATTCGCTTAGAGGAGGGCTTCCTTGGCTATGAGACCTCGGCGAAGAACGATGTTGTTCGCTACATTGGAGTGGGCGAGAACGGGCGCGACGCAGAGATCCGCCCCAACTGCGCTACTAACCGCTCGGATAACGGCGACTTCAATACTAAAATCGCGAAACACCTAGCTATCTCTCCGGAGCAGAGGCCTTGGTTATTTGTCGTCAAAAAGAACAAGACGGTGCTAGATCGCCTCCTCAGATGGATTCGTAACCATGTCGCGGATTCCAAAGACTCTGATGGCCGTCCGCTAGTATCAGGCTTCCCTCTGCTCCTGATCGACGACGAAGCCGATCACGCCTCTGTCGATACAGGGGATCAGGTGGTAGGCAAGGACGGCTCTGTGGACGACGAATACCAGCCTAAGGCTATCAATAGTCGTATCCGAAAAATTCTCCATTCTTTCTCCCGAAAAGCCTACGTGGGATACACCGCTACGCCGTTCGCGAACATCTTCATTGATCGGCGCAAAGCGACGAAGGAGGAAGGGCCTGATGTGTTCCCGCAGTCATTCATCATCAACATCTCTGCACCGTCAAATTATATCGGCCCTGCCCGTGTCTTCGGACTGCGCGCTCCAGAAGGTCGTGCCGGCGGTCTGCCCTTGACTCGCGAAGTTGAGGACCAAGCGGCCGGGACAGAAGAAGCTGGCTGGATGCCTCCTAAGCACGGCAAGAATCACGTTCCCTTGTTCAACGGACGTGACGAGGTGCCCCCATCCCTCAAGGAGGCGGTTTCGGTCTTCGTTCTAGCCTGCGCCGTTCGTGTCCTACGCGGACAGGGGCGCAGACACTGCTCGATGTTGATTCACGTAACGCGCTACACCGCCGTTCAGGAGGAGGTTCGTCGTCAGGTAGAGGAGTTGGTGAGGGGCTATCGCCAACGGGTGGAGCGCGGCTTCGATACAGAAAAATTGATGGCGGAGTGGCGTGAGCTCTGGGAGTCTGACTTCGTTCCGACGTCGGCAACCGTGGCGAAGGCCATGGGTGAGACTGACGGTGAATCCCACCTTCCGGAATGGGAGGATGTGGAGGGTGTTCTGGCGGATGTACTGGGCGATTTGGTCAACAGCGTCAGGGCAATCAACGGGTCAGCTGGGGACGTCCTCGATTATGCGGAGCGAGAAGAGACCGGTTTGAAGGTCATTGCTGTAGGTGGAGACAAACTCGCCCGAGGCTTGACTCTCGAGGGGCTATGCGTCAGCTATTTCGTTAGAACCACGAAAATGTACGACACGTTGATGCAGATGGGCCGCTGGTTCGGATACCGGCCAGGATACCTTGACCTCTGTCGCCTCTATACGACCTCTGATCTCATCGAATGGTTCGGACACATTGCCGACGCTGCGGAGGAGCTTCGCCAGGAGTTCGATACGATGGCTAAAGTACATGCTACGCCAGAGAACTACGGCATGAAGGTTCAATCGCATCCTATTCTAATGGTTACTTCGCCTATCAAGATGCGTAGCGCCAAAAGTCTGCAGGTATCGTTCTGTGGCTCGGTTCTTGAGACGGTCGCGTTCCATCGTGACCTTTCTGTCATTGAACGAAACTTAGTAGTCATGGAGAGGCTTCTTGAAGCTGCCGGAGCTCCCAAGGAAAGAGATGCAATCGTCCGAAAACGAGGCGGAAGCGATCAGGAGTGGAAAGGGTTCCTCTGGGATAACGTCCCCGCAGAACACGTCATCGAGTTCTTTTCCGGATATCTGACTCACCCTGCTGCGCGAAAGGTCAACAGCGCAGTTCTGGCTGACTTCGTTAAGGTGATGGCAGCTAGGGGGGAACTCACGTCTTGGACTATTGCACTCGTAGGCGGCAGTGACGGAAAGGATTGCATACTCTGCGAGAAATATGCTCTGGAAAACATGATTACTCGAAGCCAAAACCCAAGCTCGAAAGGGGAGCATTACTCCATTGGGCGTCTTCTTTCGCCTAGAGATGAATCGATTGATCTCGATGAGGATGCCTGGATGGCAGCTCTAAATCTCACCATCGACGATAGGATGATGGATCCTGCGCGAAGAACCGAAGAAACAGGCAAAGACCAGCCTAAAGCACCGAGTGGGGTCTTTATGCGACAGGTTCGCGGGTTGGGTGCGAAAGGAGTCCTCGGCCATCCCGAGCGAGGTCTTCTACTCGTATACCCTATTGACCCCAGAGGTGCAGGATTCCCTGAAGACGCTGCACCCATCATAGCCTTCGGAGTGAGTTTCCCTGCAAGCCGCTCGACGACGACGGTCAAGTATGAAGTGGATCACTTACTCTGGGAGACTGAGTATGCGCCGGCCTATTGATGAGTTCGTGGCAGCTTGGGGCGCGCTTTCTGGGAGTCGGGGGGAGGAAGGAGGTTGGCTTGGCATCGCGGTGGCTTCCGCCGGGAAATGCGAGCTCATGGCTGCCAGGCGGTGTCCGGGCAATGAAGAGTCTCTTCTTGCTCGTTTCCCGACGGCTCGGCTCGGATCGTCCGAGCGCCTTCCTGAGGGTAGGGGCTTCGAAATAGTTCGAGCGGATCCTCGTGGCGACGGCAAAACCTGGATCGCCTTATCACGGAAGGAGTCCGGCAGCTCTGAGCTGTTCGCAGAAATGGTCAGTGACGTTGCTGGAGCCATGGATGTTTCCGCAGTAGAGGGGGAGGATGCTGTTTTACGGACAATGTTGCGTAGGGTTCGTATGTGGCAGCAATTCATGTCTCGTGGCCCTGCTCCTCTAAGTCCCGAGGCTGAGCTTGGCCTGATGGGTGAGCTCGTCTTTATGGTTGCTCTAATGGATTCCGGAGTCGCGACTGAGGAAGTGCTCAGAGGCTGGGTTGGGCCCGACGATGCGCTGCAGGATTACCTGTTGGGTGACGGAGCGTTTGAGGTTAAAGCGACGATGTCCTCGTCTGGTTTTCCAGTGAAAATTGCCTCCCTTGAGCAGTTGGACGACTCGATTGCATCGCCACTTTTTCTTGCTGCGATACGGTTCAGTTCTGACGACGGGCTCACCCTTCCTGAAATGGTCGCGGATGCTACGCAACGCCTTGATGGAGAGCCAGGAGCAATCAATTTTCTCAGAGATAGGCTTATGATCGCCGGATACTCCGAGATTCACTCTACCCATTACACCCGCAGGTTTGAGCTGAAGGAGATGCGAATTTTCGTTGTGTCTGAGGGCTTTCCTCGGCTTACTACGGGCAACACTCCTATAGGCGTTACGAGAGCCCTATACGAAATTAATCTGGACCACGCTGGTGACTTCCTTTCGGACTTCGACGCGGCTCTAAAACTATTGGGAGTAACTGGATGACGCTTGATGAGTTTTTCGCGGAGACCAAGGTTGAGATAGCGACTCAGATGTCTGATGGCGCCCCCTTTGGCGAACTAGTTTTTTCCGAAGTTGTGATGCAGCACCTTGTTGATGCTGGAATGACTTTTGATCCTGTGGTCTGCCACTTTCAGGGAAAGGTAGGCAATGCGAATTTGCGTTTAAGTGGCTATGCCATGTCTGAGGACGCTGACCAGCTTGACCTGTTCGTAAGTTTGTACGAAGGCTTCGAAAGCCTCAGTCCGATTCCCGACCAAGACATCAAGACCGCAGCGGCCCAATGCGTTCGTTTCTTAGAGCTCTGTGCAGCCGGGCGTATTGCTGAAAAACTCGATCCATCAAGCGACGTCCATTCGCTCGCGCTGACAATTCGAGAAATTTATGACGGACTTGAACAGGTTCGTGTTTACGTACTCACGGACGGTATAGCTAAATCGAAGAGCTTTAAAGCACGTGATGTTGGCGGAAAGTACGTGAAGCTTGAAGTTATGGATATTGAACGCTTATTTCGCCATCGTTCTGAAGGTAAGCCTCGTGACGAGCTCGTCATTGACTTCAACGAGGTATCCGGCTCCCCACTTCCATGCGTTTTCGTACCAGGTGAAACAGGGGACTATGATTACGCGCTTACAGCTATCCCAGGGGATGCACTTCGATTCGTTTACGAGAAATTTGGTCCTCGCTTACTTGAGTCCAATGTGCGCTCATTTTTGAGTGTGAAGTCCAAGGGGGTGAATGCTGGACTTCAAAATACTTTACGGAACTCTCCAGAAAGGTTTATGGCTTACAATAATGGAATTGTATTAGTCGCTGATGAGATGCGGTTGGATCGTACGGCAGACGGATCTCCCGGCATCGTGTGGTTACGTGGTATGCAAATTGTCAATGGTGGCCAAACTACAGCCTCAATTTTCTTTGCTAAGAAGAAATATGCCGACACGGATTTGAGTAAAGTCCGCGTCCCAGCCAAAATTATCGTTATGAAAGAGCAAGATCCTGCAAAGGAGGAGGCACTTGTCTCTGACATCTCCCGATATGCCAATAGTCAGAATGCAGTTCGGCAATCAGATCTATCTGCCAATAAACCATTTCATGTCGATATTGAGCGGTTGTCGCTCTCTGTATATTGCCCTGATGGAATGGGTCGATGGTTCTATGAGAGAGCCGCGGGAAGTTATAATACTCTTCTTGCCCGTGAGGGTGTAACACCAGCCAAACTCCGCGCCCTAAAAGAGTCTGTCCCTACTTCAAGAAAGATCACAAAGACTGAGTTGGCGAAGTATTACACTGCGTGGGAAGGGCGTGCTGATGTTGTTAGTCTCGGCGCTCAGAAGTGCTTTGATCGGTTTATGTCTGATATGACTGAAGTGGATTCTAAAGAAGCGATTTTTATTCCTGATGTTGCTTATTTTAAGGCTATTGTTTCTAAGGCCTTGCTATTTAAAATAGTACACAAGACAGCCCGGCCATTGGTTTCGGCCTTTCTCGCGAACGTTACCGCTTATACGGTTGCAGTAATTTCTCATGCTTACGGTAATTCTTTTAATCATGAACGTATCTGGAATAGACAAGGTGTTTCTCCCCAGCTTGTTAAGCAAATAGAAATCTGGGCACGGGAGGTCAATGATCGTCTTCATGACACCGCCAATGGCAAGATGATCTCGGAATGGGCAAAGCGCCCAGAATGTCGAGATGCTATGTTCTCCCGGCCGTTCTCTCCACCTTTGGTAGATGTGCCTGAGGCGCTTTAATACCTCAGACATTAGATATAGCTCAAAGCCACGCGAGTTTTAGTTGGCAGGGGGGAGGCAAGGGATTCGCCATCTCTCCGGGTGGGGGGCTCAGCCCCCCAATACTATCCGTTGGATGTAGTGCTCGACAGGTCACTTGGTTTGATTAGGGTTTTGGCGATGTCTGGCGATTTTTTCCTGATCTATAGGAGTCTATTACCGCTGCGACTACAGCTGCGATTTTTCTTGCAAGAAGTGGCGGTACCGCATTTCCGATCTGTGTGTACTGTTGCGTTCTATTCCCCTCGAAAAAGTAATTGTCAGGGAAAGTTTGCAATCGGGCCGCTTCTCGGACAGTTAAGCTACGGCACTGACTTGGATCTGGGTGTATGTAGTAGTGACCATCTTTAGCTATATGGGCGACAACTGTTGTAGAGGGGCCATTTTCCATCTGAACTCTGAAGCGGTCACTAAATGGGACTGAGTCAGAGGAAACGTTCTCGTGAGCTGGCAGGAGTTGTACTGGGAATTGGTGTATTTTTGGGGAGGTATCGTTAAGCTTTGCGTAGCTAGCCGCAAAAATGTACCTATGCAGATCAGACCGCATATGACTTCTTGCCTCATGCTGTAGCACCCCTTTCAGTTTAGTATCGAGGAACCACTCACGCTGCTTGGCGTTCATTTCTGGAACTACCGTCCAAGGGATAAAAGCTCCGCCGTTAGAGTTAAGCCTCTGTGCTTTAATCGCCGCATCTTTCATGGCATCGATTAACTTAGTGCGGCCGGCTACATAGGGTCGTAAAAGCAAGGAGCTGGCTTCATCCAGCGCTGATAACCAAGCTTCGAGCGAGTCTCCACCTCTTGAAATTTTGCTCCTGATTGGAGGGAGTCCTGATAGAGCCTGCCCAACTGTAAAAACAGTTTTGCTGCGCTCCATTACTAGCTTGTGAGGACTTTCCAACAAGGCGGGACAGTTCGAGGCGACGTCAGAGCGAATCCCAAGCAGGATAACGCGATGTCTAGCCTGCGGAAGACCGTGACGTTCTGCTTGAATGACAAAGTCATGTGGATCTGGTTTTTCCGCATCTTTAGGGACGACCAAAGAGCGGATGTTATATGAGAGATCTCTGGAAGGCGCCGAGAGGTCTTCTAAAATTTGCTGGAATATGTGCGAGCCACTGTGTTTTGAAGACAGTATGCCTTTAACATTTTCCATTATGAAGATTGTTGGTTTGAATTCGCGAATAATCCGCAAATACTCTTTATAGAGAAAGTGCTTTTCGTCGCTCTCAAACTCCTCTTGGGTCTCGCGTGTACGACGAGCCCGTCCTGCGACAGAGTATGCTTGACAAGGCGGTCCGCCAATGAGAACCCAATCTTCAGCGCCAACCAAGGCTTCTTTGATCCAATTGTCGACTTCGTCCGGCGAAATTTTACCAAGCTCTGCGAGCTTGGCTTCTTGTGAGGCCTCTAAGGCTTCTGCCGGTACGTCTGGATGCTTGAAAAGCTCTTCACGAGTAATTTCGCCTCGGATGTATTGATAATAAGCTTCTGGCGCTTCGCCTTTCGGAAACGCGCGAAACAATGCACGGAGGGATAATGTGGCGTGAGCGACAGGATCTTTCTCGATCGAAACGCGAAGCTGGAACTTGCGTACTCCCTTCTCATGGCCGCCAATTGAAGAGAATCCTTCCCCTAGTCCGCCAGGGCCCGCAAAGAGGTCGATGACCGGGATAGATTCCTTATATTTCATTGATTTAGTCGATGCGCCTGAGACAAAAATAAAAGAAGCGCATTGTAGCGCTCGGGAGAATTGCGGCACCGGAGATGCACGCATTTATATAGGATAAATGGTAACGGTTCACTAGGTACTCGGCAAGAAATGAACCTCGGAAAGAGGGACCGAGTTTCCACGTATACAGATGCACGGTGGGGCGTGAATTTCGCCCCATTATCCAAGCGATCAATTAAGTGACTGAAACCTATTGGACGGTACGGCTGTTACCAATCTAGCTGCGGGTATTCGAAGGTCTACAGCCGTGAGACGAAGCCCGGAAAGGCTATAGCTTTGTGATTGAGGTTAGCTCGCGCGTAAGTGTAGGTCTTTGCGGGCGCGACCATCCAGTAGAAAGTCTGCATCAATCACCCTGTGGAGGACGTTCGCGTGATGAAATTTCAGTTTATATCGTTGAATACAAAAAAGCCCTGAACAGGTCAGGGCTTTCTCACATGTCTTAGCTATTCGCTCAAGCCTGGAAAATTCGCTGGTGTAGGAATCAATCCCAGCTCAGCGCGCCGCCGGTCTGGTACTCGATCACGCGGGTTTCGAAGAAGTTTTTCTCTTTCTTCAAGTCCATGATCTCGCTCATCCACGGGAACGGGTTGGTGGTGCCCGGGTATTCTTCTTTCAAACCGATCTGCGACAGGCGACGGTTCGCGATGAACTTGAGGTAGTCCTCCATCATCGCGGCATTCATGCCCAACACGCCGCGCGGCATCGTGTCACGCGCGTACTCGATCTCCAGCTGCGTCCCCTGCAAAATCATCTGGGTCGCTTCTTCCTTCATCTCGGCATCCCACAAATGCGGGTTTTCGATTTTGATCTGGTTGATCACATCGATACCGAAGTTCAGGTGCATCGACTCATCGCGCAGGATGTACTGGAACTGTTCGGCCACGCCGGTCATTTTGTTGCGACGGCCCATGGACAGGATTTGGGTGAAGCCGCAGTAGAAGAAGATGCCTTCCAGGACGCAGTAGTAGGCGACCAGGTTGCGCAGCAGTTCTTTGTCGGTTTCGACGGTGCCGGTTTCGAACTTCGGATCGGAGATCGAACGGGTGTATTTGAGGCCCCAGGCGGCTTTTTTAGCGACCGATGGGATCTCGTGGTACATGTTGAAGATCTCGCCTTCATCCATGGCCAGGGATTCGATGCAGTACTGGTAGGCGTGGGTGTGGATCGCTTCTTCGAAGGCTTGGCGCAGGATGTACTGGCGGCACTCCGGGTTGGTGATCAGGCGGTACACGGCCAGCACCAGGTTGTTGGCAACCAGGGAGTCGGCGGTGGAGAAGAAGCCGAGGTTGCGCATGACGATGCGGCGTTCGTCGTCGGTGAGGCCTTCGGGGTTTTTCCACAGGGCGATGTCGGCGGTCATGTTGACCTCTTGCGGCATCCAGTGGTTGGCGCAGCCGTCGAGGTACTTTTGCCAGGCCCAGTCGTACTTGAAGGGTACGAGTTGGTTGAGGTCTGCGCGGCAGTTGATCATGCGCTTTTCGTCAACGGCGACGCGGGCGGCGGAGCCTTCGAGTTCGGCGAGGCCTTCGGCGACGTCGAGTTTGTCCAGGGCGGCCTTGGCGCGGATGATCGCGGCCGAGTCGTTGGCGGTCACGTTGCGCGCTTCCAGGGCAGCAGCGGCGCCGGCACCGTCAAGGCGGTCCATGTTGGCTTCGCTGGCGTGGCCGGCGTTGGCGCCTTTGATCACCGCTGCACCGGTGTCTTCGTTGTCGACTTCATCCCAACTCAACATTGAAATTCTCCTTCCTGGTACTCGAAAAATAGGTTTTTGCAGGCTTCAAGGCATTGAAATACTGCGCAGAGTGTGGTCGGTAAATACCGATACTGCACACTATGTAGTGGTGATTTGTGTTTGTGGGCACACTATATGGTGTGTAACAAAACAGGTCAACGCACAAGATGTGCGGTCTTGGGTCGCGGCACATCGCCGGTTGAGCTATAAAACCTGGGTTCATTGGCTGCCGGTGGAATTTCAAGGGAATGAAAAACGTACTGATCCGATCCGCCCTGCTGGACGACGCGCAAAGCATCTTCGAGGTGCATAAGCATTCCGTCGAAAACCTCTGCACGGGCGACTACGGCCCCGAGCAGATCGCCATGTGGCTCAACGGCCGCTCACCCGCGACCTACCGCGAGGCCATTGCTGCCGGCAACCTGTGGCTGGCACACACCGACAGGCTGCAGGGTTTTATCGAAATCGACGGCCATGAAATCAGCAAACTGTTTGTGCGCGGCGATGCCGCCGGGCAGGGCATTGGTGCGCGCCTGCTCAATGAGGCCTTGCAGCGCATCAAGAACGCCGGCCATGCCAAGGCCTGCCTGGAAGCGACCCTCAACGCCGAAAACTTCTATGCCGCCTTCGGGTTTCGCAAGGTCGGCGAGGGCACCTTCAGTCGGGGCAACAGCCCGGTGTCCATCGAGATTATCAAGATGGAGCTCGCGCTGTAGCGGGGGCATGATAAAAACTCACAGCCCCATGACTTTTAATGGTTACGGGCGCTTTTGCCGTCAGTGCTAAAAATTCGCCAACCAGCTCCCCATAACAACAATGAGCGTTTGCGAAAATGAAAGCACTTGATCTGTACATCGGCGAAGGCTTCGAAGGCCCAGGCGTCAATGCTGCCCACATCAATATTCTGATCGGCCCCCGCAACGGCCCTGCCGGCCAAGCGTTCGCCAACAGCCTGGCGTCCCCAAGCCAGGGCCATTGCCCATTTATGGTGATCGCCCAGCCGAATATCCCGGTCAAACCCATGACCCTCTACGTCAACAAAGCCGCGATCGGCAGCGACCTGCACGGCAACGCCACCTGGGGCGCGTCCCAGGCCGGCATCGCCAAGGCGGTGCTCGAAGCCTTGCTGGACGGCACCTTGCCGCCCGAAGCCGAAGACGAGTGGGCGATTGTCACCGCCAACTGGGTAAACCCAGGCTGCGACGACCTCGATGCGGTCTACCTGAACAACTACAACGCCTGCCGCACCGCCATCCGCGCGGCCCTCAATGGCACGCCGTACACCGCGCAACTGGCTGATGTGGTCAACCACATCAGCAACCCTTTCTACACGCCAAAGGCCTGAGGAGACTGCCATGCAATACATTCGTTTGGGCAACTCCGGCTTGCAAGTCTCGCGTCTGTGCCTGGGCACCATGAACATGGGCACCCCGGACTGGAAACCGTGGATTTTCGATGAAAAGCAAAGCGAGCCGATCGTCGCCCACGCCCTGGACAACGGGGTCAACTTCATCGATCTGGCCGACTTTTATTCCGCAGGCGTCGGCGAAGAAGTGGTGGGGCGCATCCTCAAGCGCGTGGCACGGCGTGAAGACATTGTGGTCACCACCAAGGTCGGCTACGGCACCCGCAGTGGCATCAATGCCAGCGGCCACTCGCGCAAGCACATCATGGACAGCATTGACGCATCCCTCAGCCGTCTGGGCATGGATTACGTCGACGTGTTCATGCTGCATTACTTCGATGTGAACACCCCGGTCGAAGAAACCATGGCGGCGATGAACGACATCGTGCGTTCCGGCAAGGCTCGCTACATCGGCGTGTCGACCATGCTCACCGGTCAACTGGCGAAAATCCTCATGGCCTGCGAACGCAATGGTTGGGTCAAGCCGATCAATATGCAGCTGCAACTGAACTGCGCCTACCGCGAAGAAGAGCGCGAGATGATCCCGTTCTGCCGCGACCAGGGCCTGGGCGTCTCGGTGTTCAGCCCGCTGGCCCGTGGCCTGTTGACCGGCGAAGTGCAGTCGACGCGCAACCAGACCGACTTTTTCACCCAGCAGATGTACAGCGACCAGGCCTCGTTCGACATCGCCCATTCGGTTCAGCGTGTGGCGCGTGCCCGTGGTGTGTCCAATGCACAGATCGCCCAGGCCTGGGTCGCCAACCACCCAGGCGTCGACGTGATGCTGGTGGGCGCCGACACCACCGCGCAGTTCGACAGCGCGCTGGCGGCCTTGGACACCCAGCTCGACGCCGAAGAACTGCACGAGCTGGAACGCAATTACACCCCGTGCGACGTGATCAATGATTACACCGCCGGCAAGCGCATCCTGCGCGAGGCCCGCCCGGGCCTGGACCGTTTCAACCTGATCGAGGCCGTGGCATGAACCCGCTGATCCGTACTGGCAACTACATCGATGGCCAATGGTCCAGCGGTGGGCCGAGTTATCCGGTGGTCAACCCGGCCAATGGCGCGCTGATCGTTGAGGTGCAACGCGCTGGCGCTGAAGAAACCAACCTGGCCATCGACGCCGCCAACCGCGCACTGCCGGCCTGGCGCAAGCTCACCGCCAAGGAACGCAGCCAGCGCCTCAAGCGCTGGAGCGAGTTGATGCTCAGCCATCAGCAAGACCTGGCCCGGCTGCTGAGTCTGGAGCAGGGTAAACCCTTGGCCGAAGCCATGGGCGAAGTGGTCTACGCCGCCAGCTTTCTGGAGTGGTTTGGTGAAGAGGCCAAGCGTGCCTATGGCGACGTGATACCGACCCACAAGGCCGACGCGCGCATTATTGTGACCAAGGAAGCCATCGGCGTGGTCGCGGCAATCACGCCGTGGAATTTCCCGCTGGCCATGGTCACCCGCAAAGTCGGCCCGGCGTTGGCGGCCGGTTGCACGATGATTCTCAAACCATCGGAAGAAACGCCGCTGTCGGCGTTTGCCCTCGCGGTACTGGCCGAGCAGGCGGGCATTCCGGCCGGTGTGTTCAATATTGTCTCCGGCGATGCGGTGGCCATCGGCGGCGCGCTGCAAGCTTCCAGCGTAGTGCGCAAGCTGTCGTTCACCGGCTCCACGCGCACCGGCAAACTGCTGATGCGCCAGGCCGCCGACACGCTTAAAAAAGTCTCGCTGGAACTGGGCGGCAACGCGCCGTTTATTGTGTTCGACGACGCCGACCTGGACGCTGCCGTCAAAGGCGCCATGGCGTCCAAGTTCCGCAACACCGGGCAGACCTGCGTGTGCGTCAACCGTTTCTTCATCCAGGACAGCGTTTACGACGCCTTCACGCGCAAACTGGCCGAAGCCGTCAGCGCCATGCGTGTGGGCAGTGCGCTGGACGGCGACACCGAGCAAGGCCCGTTGATCAACGCAGCGGCCTTGACCAAGGTTGAAGCGCATGTGGGCGATGCGCTGGAGAAGGGCGCCAAACTGCTCTGCGGCGGCCGTCGCCATGCATTGGGCGGCACCTTTTTCGAACCGACCATTCTCACCGAAGCCCATGGCGACATGCTGATCGCCCAGGAAGAGACCTTTGGCCCGGTGGCCGCGTGCTTCCGTTTCAAGGATGAAGCCGAAGTGC
>NZ_VBVZ01001138.1 GCF_005863185.1 Pseudomonas edaphica | reverse complement strand
AAGCGAGGGGCCGAGTGGTGGGGCACAGACCTTTTGGTTACTTTTGGGGCGTTTGCCAAAAGTGACCCGCTGTAAGAGCGGAACCAATAGAAGCCGTTACCGCAGCAACGGATATGCCCCCCACATAAGCAATCAAAAGGCAAAACACGAACACCCAAACGCCCCCCAAAAACCTTGAAAATCGCTGACAGGAACGCTCGAAAGCCGCGCCTTCTCATGCCCATGGGCATGCACACCACAAGGCCCACTGCATTGATGCACCTGCGCCTGTAACGGCGAACTCGGCCGCCAATGCCCCGGCACCTTGACCACCGGCGACCAGTCCGGCAACACCGGCACCTGCGGCGGCGCGAAATCTTCAAAGTCGCCAGCGCCATACACCACCTTGCCGCCCACCACCGTCAACACCGACTCAATCCACTTGATCGCCTCTTCATCAACACTGAAAAAGTCCGCCGACAACGCCGCCACATCCGCCAGTTGCCCAACCTTGATCTGGCCCTTCTTGCCCTGCTCCGACGAGAACCAAGCGCTGCCGTGGGTAAACAGT
>NZ_VBVZ01001137.1 GCF_005863185.1 Pseudomonas edaphica | reverse complement strand
GTGTAGAGCAACGCGTCTTCAAAGCTCAGGTCTTCGATCACGCTGTGAACGCCGGGGGTGGGCAGGTAATGGTCGAGGGCGCGGTTGAAGGCGGCGCGGTCTTTGGCGCAATTGCGGGGTGGGTCGGGAACAATTTTCTTCATCGTTTAGTACCTGTCTGGTCAAGGAGCCGACACGCTTCGCGACTAAACGAGGGTGGCGGCTGTACGCAGGTTAGTCGACCGGTCAGAACAGGAACCCGGCGCGCCCGAAGGCGCCCTGCGCACAGCCACCATAAACTTCGGAGGACGATGCGCCTGTTCTGAAACCGGGCGACTAAACCCGATCACTGATGAGCAGTGACGGATCGCAGACTAGCCATCGATTCCAACAGGCACAAGGCGGCAGGGATTGTCTAGGAAACGTCCTGCAATTAAAAGGGACGCGCCTTGCTGGCCCTTTACAAACCATGTCGAAAGGCCACCGACTGATCAGCCACCTGGAGCAGCAGCCACAGATCTAATGTGGGAGCTGGCTTGCCTGCGATAGCGGTATATCTGCACCTAATTTTCTGTCTGATACAC
>NZ_VBVZ01001136.1 GCF_005863185.1 Pseudomonas edaphica | reverse complement strand
GCAAATACCCGCCCAGCCACAAATGTGCATCGAACTGCGCAATATCCAGCGCCGCCAGGGCTTCGCGGCTTTCCGGGCGGGCCGAAATCGGTAGTTGATGCTGGGCCAGGTGCGCGAGCTTGCGGTCCAGCCGGTCATGACAGCCGGGGCCGAGCCATTGCGCGGGGTCCTGGCCGTTGCCGTCCTGCGGCCCCAGATACAGTTTGATCGCCAGTTCCAGGTGGTGCACGCCATCGCGGTCGCGCACCAGCATGTCCAGCTCGCCCAGCGTATGCCCGGCGCGGCGGATCGGCAGGTTGGCAGCCAGTAACTCCACCCCCGGCGCATGTTGTACCGCGAATTGCCACAGGCGCTCGTAGTACAGGCCCAGGCGCCGCGTGCGCGACAGGCTTAGCCAATGCTGCAAGGCGCTGCTGTCCTGGTCGAGGGTGCGTAACCACTGTTCGAGCCGGTGCGGCGCCTGTACCCAGTCGCTGCCGGCCAGTGGGTGGCGCTGCGGCCAGGGCGTTTGCGCAAGCATCGGCGGGGCAAGCATCACCCACGCCAGGTCGCGCACCTCGGGGTGG
>NZ_VBVZ01001135.1 GCF_005863185.1 Pseudomonas edaphica | reverse complement strand
GCAGCGGTGCGGCGATCCGACAAGCCAGCTCCCACACTAGATCGCCTCAGCCATCAGGCCACGGGACACTCCCGATTCAGCGCTTGATCCACCAACAACTGCGCAATCTCAACCATCTGCACCACCGCCAGCACCTGTTTGCGGCTTGAACCGTCCAAATGCTCGGCACAGTCATAGGCACACACCGTCGCCGATTCCAGCATCTCGCTGGCATTGCTCAAGGCAACTTCGGTACTGAGGCCGGGGCGGACGGTGAAGATGATGTTCTTTGTGGCTTGTGAGGTTTCATCCGGGGTAGACGATATTGGGTTAGGCGTTACTTTTTTCATACGGATACTCCGTGAGTTATGAAAAAAGCGCTCACTTCTGTGGGCGCTAAGGCGCCTGGATCATTCGGGCTTCCACACCCGGTCGTTGATTTTGCAACGACTCGAGAAGGTTAGCGGTGAGCTATGTTCGGACGCAACCCGAAATCTGTGTAGGGCATGTCCTAACAAGAGGGCTGCTAAGAAGAGAGAGCCATACGCAGGCTACCGATCGTTCCCACGCTCTGCGTGGGAATGCATCCC
>NZ_VBVZ01001134.1 GCF_005863185.1 Pseudomonas edaphica | reverse complement strand
CCCACCCCGTATGACTACGACTACTTCATCTGGAAGGGAGTTGAACCCCACCTGCATCCCTATGGCGCCTGTTACCACGACCTGCACGACAAGCTGTCCACGGGGGTTATCGAGTACCTCAAGGCCCAGGGCGTGCGTCGCGTGATCGTGGGTGGCCTGGCCCTGGACTTCTGCGTCAAGACCACCGCCTTGCAACTGCTCAAGGCTGGCTTGGAAGTGGTTCTGCACCTGCCGGCGTGCCGAGGCATCAGCGAGGCGGGTGGTGCGGCGGCGGTAGAGGAGTTGCTCAATGCCGGTGCAGTCATCAGCCGTAGTCGCGAAGAGCTGAGCGCGATGGCCACGCGCTAACTGCAGGCCCGGTAACGTGCTGTGCCGGTGTTTCGCGGCTAGAGCGGTAGTTCTGCGCGTTAAAAAATGAGACGCGTCCTACATCACTCGCTGGGAGTTACTGATTACCCTCTACGCTTTTGCACAAGCGGCCTTGTCTGGCCGGGGGGCGCTATCGCGTGAGGGAGTCAACTGCAAACCGTGTTGCCCGGTTCCTGACGGAATTTATGCTTATGGTCGTTGTAA
>NZ_VBVZ01001133.1 GCF_005863185.1 Pseudomonas edaphica | reverse complement strand
GCTGGCCCACGCTGTCGATCAGGCGCATGTTGTTGATCACGCCATTGCCGAACGACAGGTTCAGGCTGTCAAACAGCGTGTCCTTGGATTTAGGCTTGAGGGTGAACTCGATCACGTTGCTGGTTTGCTTGGAGGTGATATCGAAGCTGTCGTTGATCTTTGATACATCGCCCGACAGCAGCAGCGCCGGCGTCTGGTTCAAACGAGGGTCGAGCTTCTTGATGGTCGCCTGCTCCAGGTCCGGGTCCCACAGGGTGACCTTCTGGCCATCGGAAACAATCGTCTGCTCGGCCTTGCCTTCGGTGTGCCAGTAGAACAGACCAGGACGCTGTACGGCCATTTCGCCTTCGGTTTGCTGCAACTGGGTGCCGCCGGCATCCAGGGTCAACTGGGAGAAGCGTGCGGTCAGGGTCTTGGACTTGTCCAGCAGGTTAGTCAGGCTGGCCACCGAGGCCGGATCAGCGTGGGCCGAAACAGCAGTCAGGGCCAGTGCCGGCAACAACAGCATGCGGATAAAGCGCATGGGAATCCTCATTGAGTCGTCAGGGCGCGCTGCGTGTTGTCACGCAGCACGGAAT
>NZ_VBVZ01001132.1 GCF_005863185.1 Pseudomonas edaphica | reverse complement strand
TTCTTGATCGCGCCAGTCCATGCGCCAGGACTTCATGTAAATGCGGGTCACCCAGAAGCCGACTCGGAAATTTCCTACATGATTCCGCTTAGTCGCCCCTTACCGTTCATCAGAGGACCATTCTAAGAGCCTGGCTTTTTAACGCCCGATAAAAACGTGCACAAGACTGATGGCTTCTCCTAATCACCATAAAAACAAATAGGTACCGGCGATGCATAATCAGATTGACAGTTTTCGCGTGGCGCTCGACGCCCGTCCCGTGTCGTCTTACCAGTGGTGGATTCTTTTACTTCTCACATTGTTGATGGTGACTGACGGCTACGACGCCCACGTGCTGGCTTATGTGGTACCGGCGTTGGCTCAGGAGTGGGGGGTGGAGAAAGCGGCGTTCGGGCCAGTGTTCAGTGCCAACTTGTTGGGACTGACCGTGGGGGCGCTAGCGATAACGCCACTGGCGGATCGGTTTGGCGTGCGGCGAATTCTGCTGGCCAGCGTGGTGATCTACGCGACCCTCACGGCGTTGACGGTATTCGTCAATTCGCTGAGCAGCCTGATGGTCGCACGTTTTATCTGTGGTATCGG
>NZ_VBVZ01001131.1 GCF_005863185.1 Pseudomonas edaphica | reverse complement strand
TCAGATCAAGATCAAAAGCGCAGATCAAAAGACCGCTGACTTCGTCATCGAAAAGGATGTAAGGGCCAGAGCAACTGCAACTGCAAAGCCATACTCGGTCTAATGTGGGAGCTGGCTTGCCTGCGATGGCATCAACTCGGTGTGCCTGATGTACCAAGGTGTCTGCATCGCAGGCAAGCCAGCTCCCACAGAAAAGCAGCTCTTCAGTGTATGCAAATCCGCTTTTCGCTTTTCGCTTTTCGCTTTTGATTCAACCACTCAGGTCGGCTTTCAGGCCGCCGTGCTGTAGATCTTGATCTTGATCTGCTTTTGATCTAGGCGCCCCGTTAACCACGATGGCCGAACGCAGGCTTGAATCCGTGGGTAACCCGGCAGGACGCCGGGTTAGCCGCGCTGGGCCAAGGATGGCCCATCGCGGCGGCCCACGGATTCAAGCCGGAGTGAGGGCACACCGAGCCTAAGCGAGGTGCCGAGTGGTGGGGCGAAGACCTTTTGGTTACTTTTGGCTGGGCCGGCATTCCGGGCGTTTGCCAAAAGTGACCCGCTGTAAGAGCGGAACCATAAGCCGCCGTTACCGCAGCAATGGAT
>NZ_VBVZ01001130.1 GCF_005863185.1 Pseudomonas edaphica | reverse complement strand
GTATTGGACGATGACGCCAGCACGTCATGAGGGTACGTCTAATTGGGTGGTAAATCTGTCGGATGGGAGCGCCTACGAAGTTAATGTGGCTAAGTCCCTCGCCAATTTTTTCTGTGTCTTTGATTTTCGGGGCTCCCCTCCTGCCGTCCATTATGCTGCTCAAGATTTGACGGTTTTAGACCACGCGACTGGGCTGGTCTGGCAAAAAGACACATTGACTGCTCTCGACTACCATGCCTTAGCTGATAAATGCGTTGGCTCCACTGTCAGCGGAAAACAATGGCGCGTTCCTTCTTGGAAGGAGCTTTCCTCGTTACTCAGTGCTGCTTATAAAGCCCCCTATTTGGATCCGCTATTTCGTGGCGAGACAGCGCTGACAAGTAGCACGCCGGCCGTCGAGCGTGGACTTAAATTTCGTTATGTGAACTTTCAGACGGGTACAAGCGGCGCAGCAATGCTGTCGGCAACCCGTTGCGTGGAACAGGCTTTGCCGAACTCGGTAACCTCAAAGCGTACATTCAAGGGCAACGTGTCGATCAGCGGACCGGATCCTATCCTTGGCGCTCACGCACTCCAACAGCTTGAGGCTGGC
>NZ_VBVZ01001129.1 GCF_005863185.1 Pseudomonas edaphica | reverse complement strand
CGCCGCCGTGGTTTCGGGTCTGGTCGGCAATGCAACGCCGCGTCTTAACACAGCCCTTCGGAGCGCCCAATGAATCTGTTCAACGTCCAGCAAGCACGCCGTCGAATCTTCAACGCTATCGACACGGTGCAGCGGCTCGACCAAGCGCGTGCTACGCCTCAGTTCAACGAGTCGTCAATGGGTCGGCGCATCGCAGAGCGTCAGAAGGAGCAGCGCGAGCAGGTTCGTCACACGCTCGACGTGCTGGTGGCCGCACACCATGAACGCGACGCCTTGCTCAAGGAATTGCAAGAGACCAAGGCAGCGCTCGAAGTCCTCATTGCGGCTGCACCGAGCAAGGTTCTGGCGAACGCCGTCGCTCCGCAGGAATGCCGCAGCAGCTATTGCGAGTGCGAGCGCGGCAAGTGCAGCGCGGGCCGCATCGACAAGCGCGACGACGTGCAGTACACCGGGCACGGCGCGAAGACGGGCGGTCTCCAGCAGCACAGCATCGGTCCCGAGTACCCGTACATCACGTACAAGCGCGGCGACTACTGGCGAATCCTCGACAGCCGCACCGGCAACACTCACTACCGCGAGTTCGCTCAGTCCGAGAC
>NZ_VBVZ01000112.1 GCF_005863185.1 Pseudomonas edaphica | reverse complement strand
GGGTTGTAGGCACTTTCGATCACTGGCAGCAGCGCCAGCTCCAGGGGCATGTTGCGTTCTTCAAGGCGTTCGACGATGTAATGAATGTAGAGGCTGCCGCGTTCTCCGGCGTTCTCTAAAAAGGACGGGTTGCTGGCGAACCACAAGCGTTGTTGCTCGATGCGCGGGTTCACACCCAGGCCGTCCTGCAATTGAAAGCCCCGGCGCATGCGTTCCCAGACATCCTGGGGCACTTCGGGGCTAGGCTTCTCTGAGAGCCAAATAGGTTTTTGCTTGATCTTGGCAGCAAGATTGGGTTTGGGTTGCACGGTGGATTGTGCAGCGAAATTGGTCGATTGGCAGCCCGCCAGAGTCGCGGAAACGGCCACCGCCACGGCTTGAGCCAGGCGGGTCAATGCGTCTGAAGAAATGGATTTACGAATAGATGACGACATTGGCTGGAAGTAAGTTCCGGGCAAAAATGTCGGGCGATTCTAGAAAGCGCTTTGGTTCCGGTCAACCATTCAGAAATTCCGTATCAGATTGCATCCGCTTAGAACTTATCTTTCCAAGCCCTCAAGCTAGCAAACACCTCGGCCCCAGTGCGGTTGTCGCGACCGTTCCGTTCGTCCGCTTTTTGTTTAACGGATGTTTCGGCGGTACGCAGGAAAGGGTTAGTACGTTTTTCCAGGGCCAGGTTGGAGGGAAGTGTCATTTCACCACGGGCGCGCAATTGCTTGACGGTCTCGACGCGTTCGGCGATATCGGCATTGTCCGGTTCCACGGCGTGGGCAAATTTGAGGTTACTTTGCGTGTACTCATGTGTGCAGTACACCAGCGTGTCGGCGGGCAGGGCGGCCAGGCGCGCTAGCGAGGCGTGCATTTGTTCCGGGGTGCCTTCGAACAGGCGCCCGCAGCCGGCGGCAAACAGGGTATCGCCACAAAACAGCACGCCCTGGTGGTAATAGGCGATATGGCCGAGGGTGTGGCCGGGCACGCTATAAACGTCGAAGTCCCAGCCGAGCGCGTTGATGCGCGCGTTATCGTGCAGGGCCACGTCCCGCGCCGGGATCTTTTCGTTCGCCGGGCCGTAAACCTTGGCGCCGGTTGCATGTTTGAGCTGTTCGACGCCGCCGACATGATCATGGTGGTGGTGGGTGATCAGGATGTCGCTGAGCCTGTACCCAGGGTTTTGCTTGAGCCAGGCCAGCACCGGCGCGGCATCGCCGGGGTCGACCACGGCGCAGCGTAGGGTATCAGGGTCTTGTAACAACCAGATGTAGTTATCGGTGAAGGCGGGCAGGGCACTGATCTGTATCATTCTTCGATTCGCCAAGCTGAACACTTTGGTGCATCTTAGAACGTCTAGGCGAATTGGAGAATGCAATGACTGATAAAGCGTTCGCCCAGGCCGATCCTGAATGGCTGGCCCTGATCAGCGCAGCCCGTGACTGGCTGTCCGGGCCGATCGGGCAATTTTTGCTGGACGAAGAGCGGCGCATGCTCGAAGACGAGCTGGGCCGGTTCTTTGGTGGCTACCTGGTGCACTACGGCCCGTCGGCCCAGACGCCGCCCGCTGCGCCGCAGGTGCAACGCAATGTGCGCCTGGGCGCGCCGTTGCCTGGGGTCGAGATTGTGTGCGAGGAACAGGCCTGGCCGCTGAGCGAACATGCCGCCGATGTAGTGGTGCTGCAGCACGGCCTGGATTTCTGCCTGTCGCCCCACGGTTTGCTGCGCGAGGCCGCCAGCAGCGTGCGCCCAGGTGGCCATTTGCTGATCATCGGCATCAACCCCTGGAGCAGTTGGGGCCTGCGCCATGTGTTCGCCCATGACGGCTTGCGCCAGGCGCGTTGCATCGCGCCGTCGCGGGTGGGCGACTGGTTGAACCTGCTGGGCTTCGCGCTGGAGAAACGCCGCTTCGGGTGCTATCGTCCGCCGCTTGCGTCTGCCAAGTGGCAAGGGCGGCTGGCCGGCTGGGAGCGCCGGGCGGGTGCCTGGCAACTGTCGGGCGGTGGCTTCTATTTATTGGTCGCGCGCAAGATCGTGGTCGGGCTGCGGCCGGTGCGTCAGGTGGCGCGTCAGCCCATGGGCAAGCTGGTGCCGATGCCGATGGCCAAGGTCAACCGCAAGCAGAGCGAACCGTAACCCCTCTTTTTGATTGAAGACCGAGCAACTGATGACCGATACCGTAGAACTCTTCACCGATGGCGCCTGCAAGGGCAACCCTGGCCCCGGCGGCTGGGCGCGTTGCTGGTGTGCAAAGGTGTGGAGAAGGAACTGTGGGGCGGCGAAGCCAACACCACCAACAACCGCATGGAGCTGATGGGCGCCATTCGCGGCCTGGAAGAACTCAAGCGTCGCTGTGACGTGCTGTTGGTGACCGACTCGCAATACGTGATGAAGGGCATCAACGAGTGGATGGTCAACTGGAAGAAGCGCGTCTGGAAAACCGCGGCCAAAGAGCCGGTAAAGAATGCCGACCTGTGGCAACTCCTCGATGAGCAATGCAACCGCCATGACATCACCTGGAAATGGGTACGCGGGCATATCGGCCACCCTGGCAACGAGCGCGCCGATCAATTGGCCAACCGTGGCGTGGATGAAGTTCGGGGCTACAAACAGAGCTGAGCCGGCTGACGTGTTAACATCGCGCCCCTTGATTCACATCACACTGCACACCACCGTTGAGAGCTGAACCCTGATGGCCATCCGATCTGTTGTACTCGATACCGAAACCACCGGCATGCCGGTGACCGATGGTCACCGGATCATTGAAATCGGCTGTGTCGAATTGATGGGTCGCCGTCTCACCGGGCGTCACTTTCACGTCTACCTGCAACCGGATCGTGACAGTGACGAGGGCGCAATTGGCGTCCACGGTATTACGGATGAATTCCTCAAGGGCAAGCCGCGCTTTGCTGAAGTGGCGGACGAGTTTTTCGAGTTCATCAACGGCGCTCAACTGATCATCCATAACGCGGCGTTCGACGTCGGGTTCATCAATAACGAGTTTGCCCTGATGGGGCAGACCGAGCGTGCGGATATCTCCCAGCACTGTTCGATTCTCGATACCTTGATGATGGCCCGTGAGCGTCACCCCGGCCAGCGCAACAGCCTGGATGCGTTGTGCAAACGTTATGGGGTTGATAACTCTGGCCGTGAATTGCACGGCGCCTTGCTCGACTCCGAGATTCTCGCCGACGTTTACCTGACCATGACCGGCGGGCAGACCAGCCTGTCCCTGGCCGGTAATGCTTCCGATGGCAGCGGCTCGGCGGAAGGTTCGGGCAACCGTCCTTCGGAAATCCGCCGTTTGGCGGCGGATCGCAAGCCGACCACCATCATCCGTGCCAGCGAGCAGGATCTGGCCGAGCATGCGGCGCGCCTGGAAGCGATTGCCAAGTCGGCGGGTGCGCCGGCGTTGTGGTCGCAATTGACTCAGCAATAATCACGGCTGAACACGATTAAAAAATGTGGGAGCTGGCTTGCCTGCGATGGCATCAACTCGGTGTGCCTGAAGTACCGAGGTGCCTGCATCGCAGGCAAGCCAGCTCCCACAGTAGATTTGCGTCGTCTGTAAAATCTTCATTCGCCACATCCCCTCCCAGCTTCTACCCTGAGTGCATAGCCCTCAGGACTCAAAGCACTCATGTACAAAGACCTGAAGTTCCCTGTTCTTATCGTGCACCGCGACATCAAGGCCGACACCGTTGCCGGTGATCGGGTCAGAGGCATCGCCAGGGAGTTGGAACAAGAGGGCTTCAGTATTTTTTCTGCGGTGGATTACGCCGAAGGCCGATTGGTGGCTTCTACCCATCATGGCCTGGCGTGCATGTTGATTGCCGCCGAGGGCGCTGGCGAAAACACCCACCTGCTGCAAAACATGGTCGAGCTGATTCGCCTGGCGCGGGTGAGGGCGCCCAACCTGCCGATCTTTGCCCTGGGCGAGCAGGTCACCCTGGAAAACGCGCCGGCCGATGCCATGAGCGAGCTCAACCAACTGCGCGGCATTCTGTACCTGTTCGAAGACACCGTGCCGTTTCTGGCCCGCCAAGTGGCTCGCGCTGCACGCGCCTACCTTGATGGCTTGTTGCCGCCGTTCTTCAAAGCGCTGGTGCAGCACACGGCCGATTCCAACTATTCCTGGCACACCCCCGGCCATGGCGGCGGTGTGGCTTATCGCAAAAGCCCGGTGGGGCAGGCGTTTCATCAATTCTTTGGCGAAAACACCCTGCGTTCGGACTTGTCCGTGTCGGTGCCGGAGCTGGGGTCATTGCTCGATCACACCGGGCCCTTGGCCGAAGCCGAAGCCCGCGCGGCGCGTAACTTTGGCGCCGATCACACGTTCTTTGTGATCAACGGCACCTCGACGGCCAACAAGATCGTCTGGCATTCCATGGTCGGGCGCGATGACTTGGTGTTGGTGGATCGAAACTGCCACAAGTCGGTGCTGCATTCGATCATCATGACCGGCGCGATCCCGCTGTACCTGTGCCCGGAGCGCAATGAACTGGGGATTATCGGCCCGATCCCCTTAAGCGAATTCAGCCCCGAGTCGATCCGCGCCAAAATTGAAGCCAGCCCCTTGACCCGTGGCCGGCCGGCGAAAGTGAAACTGGCGGTGGTCACCAACTCCACCTATGACGGACTGTGCTACAACGCCGAACTGATCAAACAGCAACTGGGCAACAGTGTCGAGGTGTTGCACTTCGACGAGGCCTGGTACGCCTACGCGGCCTTTCACGAATTCTTTGCCGGGCGTTATGGCATGGGCACCTCGCGCACACCGGACAGCCCGCTGGTATTCACTACCCACTCGACCCACAAATTGCTCGCGGCCTTCAGCCAGGCGTCGATGATCCACGTGCAGGACGGTGGCGCGCGCCAGCTGGACCGCGACCGCTTCAACGAAGCCTTCATGATGCACATCTCCACTTCTCCGCAATACAGCATCATCGCTTCGCTGGATGTGGCTTCGGCGATGATGGAAGGCCCGGCCGGGCGGTCGCTGTTGCAGGAGATGTTCGACGAAGCCCTGAGCTTTCGCCGTGCCCTGGCCAACCTGCGCCAGCATATTGCCGCCGAAGACTGGTGGTTCTCCATCTGGCAACCACCGTCGGTGGCCGGCATCGACCGGGTCGCCACCGCGGATTGGCTGTTGCACCCGCAGGATGACTGGCATGGCTTTGGCGATGTGGCCGAAGACTATGTGTTGCTGGACCCGATCAAAGTCACCTTGGTGATGCCCGGCCTCAACGCCGGTGGCGCCTTGAGCGACTGCGGAATTCCCGCCGCAGTGGTCAGCAAATTCCTCTGGGAGCGTGGGCTGGTGGTGGAAAAGACTGGTTTGTATTCCTTCCTGGTGTTGTTCTCCATGGGCATTACCAAAGGCAAATGGAGTACCTTGCTCACCGAATTGCTGGAGTTCAAGCGCAACTACGACGCCAATGCCAGCCTGGCCAGTTGTTTACCCTCGGTGTTCAAAGAAGGCCCGGCACGTTATCAAGGCCTGGGTTTGCGTGACCTGTGCGACCAATTGCATAGTTGTTACCGCAGCAACGCCACCGCCAAGCACCTCAAGCGGATGTACACCGTGTTGCCGGAAATTGCCATGAAACCGGCCGATGCCTACGACCAACTGGTCAGGGGTGAAGTCGAAGCCGTTTCCATTGACTCCTTGCCAGGACGCATCGCAGCCGTGATGCTGGTGCCTTATCCGCCGGGCATCCCGTTGATCATGCCGGGCGAGCGCTTTACCGAGTCGACACGCTCGATCATCGACTATCTGGCATTTGCCCGTACGTTCGATAGCAGTTTCCCCGGTTTTGTCGCCGATGTTCATGGGTTGCAACACGAAGATGACGGCAGTGGCCGTTGTTACACCGTCGATTGCATCAAGGGTTAAGGATGTTTATGCAAGCTGTAATGAACCCGAAGTATCCGGGGCTCAGCGTTCGGGTCGCCGACGAAGGCTTTGACGCCTACGTGTGGGGCAATGATTTCAGCTTTGAGGTCAGCGCCTATGGCGTACCGGAGATGGGCAAGCGCGTCGACCAATGGGCGCTGGAGCGCATTCTGCCGTACCGCAAGTGTTACGGCATCGACCCGGAAGAGTTCGCCAGTTTCCGCGATGCTCCCGACAGTGCGATTTTTATGGCGTACCTGGATGATCGCGCGGTGGGGCACATTGTGGTCAGCACCAACTGGAATGGTTTTGCCCATGTCGACGAGCTGGCGGTGGCCATGCCTGCACGGCGCCATGGTGTAGCCAAGGCATTGCTGGATGTGGCGCAGTTCTGGAGCCGCAAGAAGAACTTGCCGGGCATGATGCTCGAAACCCAGAACAATAACCTCGGCGCTTGCCGTTTGTATGAGCGCTGCGGGTATGTGATGGGTGGGATCGATCAATTGCGCTATCGCGGGATTGACCCGCAAACCCGCGAAGTGGCAATTTTCTGGTATCGGTTGTTCACGTCTGAGCGGCAGACGGCCTGAATGCCCTTGCCCCTGGCGTTCAGGCCGCGTTGAGGTGCGGCAGGCTAAGTCATGAATCGATCCACGAATGTTCGGCACCAATGGTAACCTGCAACTGGTCACGGAGTGAGCGGTAGTGCTTCTTGGCTTGCTCCAGACTCTGTTTTAGCCCATCCGGCTCACTCAGGCCTTTATTGGCGTAGTACTGGTGAATGTCGTCTTCCAGGCTGAACGGTATACCGGGCACCGCGCCATGTTTGACCTGCTGCATTTTTTCTTTGCTCATTCCATCGAATCCCGCATCGTAAATGTCCGGTCGCTTGGACCTCAGTACATCGTCAAACAGGTTCGGGCCGACGGTCTCAAAGATCTTGCCTTCGTACTCCAGAAAATCTGAAGTGTAGGTGAGCCCGCCGTTGACCTCTCTGGAAAGAATCGGGCGGTTGGCCGCAAAATACGCCTTGTTTTCAGTGAAGCGCCGGTTCATCTCGGCGATCATTTCGGTGACCACCGGGTTATCCGGTTGCGTGGCGAAGTTACTGGTGTTGTAGAAGGGTTTGTAGTCAGTGATTTTGTGAGCGACTGGTTTGCTGAGCAGCATATCCGAGTCACCCGCGTTCAAACCGGCGGATCCCACCGCGCCTTTGATGGTGTCGTCGGTGTCGAGATAAATGCCACCATATTTATTCATCAACGGATAGCGAGCTACATCGGAAGTGGCGGCAAGGTTTTTTCCTTGGCCTCTGCGGAAGTAGGCGTACAGTTCGGTGTTCTTCAAGGGTTGGAAAAAGTCTTCTTCATGCAAATTCATGACGGTGACGCCGGGCGCATCCTTTTCCAGCTTGAGCTTGATGGTCTGCAGCAACTCTGGCGTGTCGGCGTCGACGTGCACAATGGATTTGAAACCGGGCATTTTTTCGGCGTTGGTCGCGATATTCTTGATCAGCTTGTCGGGTATTTCGCCGCCGGCCCAGAAGTAGTGAATGTTGGTTGGGATGGGCCTGATATTGCTGGACTTCTGCAAGATGGCCGGTGGGGTTGCATCGATAAACCTGAAGTTGTGCTCGGGGATCTTCTGGGCATTTTTATATTCCTCCAAGGGGCCCATCTGCCACTTGTTCTTTGCGCTTCTCCAGAAGTACTCGGTGGTGACGCCGTTGGCGTTACCCGAACCGGCCATCCAGGCACCCACCTTGGTATCAAAGGTGGTGACATAGTTCATGCCTCGGTAATTGATGGTGAAGGGGTATGAGGAACCCGTGGTTATTTTTACGTCGTCTACCGGTACGACGTAGGTGTTTTCATCGAGTTTCCAGGGTGACGGGGAGTTACCACCCAATAAGCGATTGGCAGTGGCGCGAGGCTCCCAGCCGGCGCTGCCCAGGTCCCGGACCACAATGTTGTCTCGGGCGGCACTGGGGTGTTGGATAACCCGCTGGCCATCCTTGATGGTGGACTGATAGAGCTTGCCGTTGACTTTTATATATTCTTTGTTGTTCGGGCCGACGTAGATATTCGCCTGCAAGCCTTTAACCTGCAGCAGGTCCGGGGAAACGATGGCCTCATATTCAAGCAGCGAGGTTCTATCAAAGACTTTGACGCTCTCACCGGCGGCCGCCGCCGCAGGCTGGAAATCTTTCAACGGTGAACCGTAGGGACGCCCCTTGGCTGCATCGAAGGCATACCATTTACCGCCCTGGAACAACGCATCACCTTCCAGCATTTCACCAGCAACCCTGGAGGAGCCTATGGCAACCAAGCCATGCTGTGTGCTGGCGGCTTTGAGCACGTCGTAGCTGCCGCTGGCGCCCTTGAGGGTATTGAATACGCTCTTTCCCTTGGACCAGGTCCAGCGGCTGATACCTTTGAGCAAATCGCCCGCACCACCCAACGGGTTGAGCGCGTCGATTGCGACGGTACCCAGAAACCGGGCGGTTCTTGCTGCACCCTTGAGTCCGGCCACGCCTTTGGCGAGGGCTTTACTCGCATGCGCTGCCTTGCCGGCGCCCAGAGTCACCAGACCGATCACGTCCATGCCAAGGTCAAGCAAACCCTCACCGATATTGCCCTGCGTGAAGTTAACAATCGCAGACCTGAACGGAATCATATTCAGGAAAAACTCCCCGATGGCCTTGTTGGCGGCACTGGTTTTGTCGTAAGACGTTGTTCCTCGGGCATGTTGCAGTAGCTCATCGCCCTGCAAGTCCATGCGTTTGGTGAGTATTTTGGCGATGTAGCGGGTGCGGTCTGAATCGAAGACCTGTGGTGTTACTGTGGTCGCCGGCTTTTCCTTGGCCTGCTCGGCATGTTCGTCTTCGAACGGGTTGAATCGTACGGTTCTATGCAGTGTGTTGGCGTCTCGATTATCGAGCCGGGTGTAGGGTGGCGAGTAAATGTGAGCCAGGTAATTGTGTTTGGAAATGGTCCCGGCGCGTGTATCGATGCGGTAAATATTGACCTGTCCCCCACGGGTGATTTTCACATCCAGCATATGGCCTTTTTGGATCAGGCTTTTGGTCGAGAAATCGAGGCCGATGAGGTAGCTGTCGGTATGAAAAAACTCGAGTTTTCCATCATCGAAGTTTTCTTTATCTTCGGGTGGCACCGTCGAAATCAGGTATTGGGTCATCCCCGAGTGGCCTTTTTCCAACTCTGCTATGGCCGATGTGTAGCGTTGGGTAAAGGTGTCTGCGACGGAAAGTTCGCCGCTATCGGAAAGCGCGCAAAATTGCTTGATGGGGATGCGCTTGTCATTGGTGACCCAATGTTCGCTGTCATCATTATTGACTTTGTCGCCGTGCATGACGACATCGAGCATTGAATATGTTCCGGGGAAGCGACCGGGGCGTCCTTCGATCAGTCGGGCTTTCGTGAGGTTTTTCGCCTTGAAGACCTCATCGGATATGCCTGGAAATTTCTCCCTGAGCAGATCCATTCCCAGGTTTTCACGCATCGGGATCGGGGTTGCGAGTGCCCGGCTGATGTCTTGCAAGGTTTGCTGCTGGGCGCTAAAGGTACTTTGCACAGTGTGCATCTGCGTGTCGTCGGGCGTCGTGCCTGCATTCAAGTAGCCTTTGACTTCACCCCAATTGTGCAACGCTTCGCGATGGATATGCTGCGAGAGCGGTGCGCCGATGTCGATGCCCTCTGCGGCGGCGAGCACTTCGCTGTAGGTCATTGTGAGTGTGCGCCCCGGCGATTCAGCTTCCAGCTTGGCGGCGGCGATCGTCAACTGTGTCCAGGGAATGCTGCCGTAGGTCACGCTCGCCGGAATGTCCTTGACCAGGTATTCAGGGGCGCAGTGGGCCAACAACATGCGGGCCGCCAGTTGAGCCGATGCCGCAGAGGCTCGGCCTGTTGCCACCAGATGACGGCTCAAACCCTCGATGACGACCGTGGCCGGTCGGTACCAATGCTGGCGTTGCCCAAGATCAAAGCCGGCAACGCGGTTACGCGCCGGAGTGCCCACGGATTGGGGATTCAGCCCCAGATGAATCGCAGCCAACAAATAGTCATTGACGCTGGTGTTCGTTGCAATGCCACCCAACCGGGTTTGAATGGCCTGGCCCAGCGCTTGCGCCTTGGCCGATCCCAGCAGCGTTTCTACTGCGCTGCTGGTGAATTTGAAATCATTGCTGGACAACTCGCACGCGGACAACAGATAGCCCAGCA
Source organism: Pseudomonas edaphica (assembly GCF_005863185.1). Taxonomy (GTDB): domain Bacteria; phylum Pseudomonadota; class Gammaproteobacteria; order Pseudomonadales; family Pseudomonadaceae; genus Aquipseudomonas; species Aquipseudomonas edaphica. The sequence continues at coordinate 3,464 of NZ_VBVZ01000112.1, read as the reverse complement.
CGCCTTTTGGATCAGTCAGTGGCAGTTCCGGCAGCGTTGAGTCAGGAGCGTTCAGCAGGTCGATGATGGCTTGTTTGTCTTGCGCCGAGAGCGGGATCGGCCAGGACAGCGCGCCGCTGAAGTTGCCCAGGGGCGGGGTCTGAACGTGCTTTGTCGCTAGCTGATAAAGGGCCTGCCACGCGTTGAGGGTTTTGGGCAGGGGCAAGTCGCTGCCGCTGAGGTATGTGCCCAATTTGACGATGCTGGTCGGCGCCAGATTGTGCTTTTGATAGTAGCTGGAGCCTTCACAGACCGGTATTGAGGTGCTATTCCAGTGCGACGTCAGCCGGCCTTCGAGCAGGCTTTGTTGCTCACTGGAAAGGGGGGGCGGGAAGGCGGCGTGCAGTTCTTCCAGGCTTGTGCGCAGTTTTGCCGCCAGGGTTTCCCAGTTACACCGATCGGCAAAAGCTTTTTTAAGCGCTGCCGGGTTGTCCAGGGTGCCAGGGGTTGCATCGTTGGCTGAGGCTTCAATCGAATTCGGTTGAGCGCTAGTTAACGCACCGGCGTCCTGCGGTGGGTTGAGACTGGCAGGGTTTTGAAGGGCTCGATCAGTAAGGACAGAATGGAGGGTAGTCATAGAAAACGCTTCCTTGTTTAGAGTATGTCGTCCAGTGGAAAGCACTCGGCTGTGCTTTCTGCTTCTGTGAGTGCGACGCTTCTAGAACAAGGTTCCAGCGGGAGTTTTTAGAATTTATGTCGGTGAAAGCGCACTAGATGGTGCGCAGGGCGGGGTCAGGTGGATGCAGTAACGGTCAGCAAGGTTTCGGCCTTGTCGGCGACGATTTCCAACAGTGCATTCAACGCCGGAGCAGGTTCAGATTCCTTCAACGTCAATGCGTAAAGGACCACAGGTATCGGCGGCGATAACGGGCACGCATCCAGCCCAGCTTCCCGCGCGCCGAAGGCGGTAAACGGGTCGACAATCGCCAGACCCGCTCCGGCCTCCACCATGCTGCGCATCATCTGGTAGGTCTGCACCCGTGTCTGCACCAACGGCAGTGGGCGCAGGGCTTGCAGTTTTGCGTCCAGCAGACGACTTAGCGGGTCGTGACCTTCCAGCCCGATCATTGACTGCCCGGCCAGGTCCTGCAGTGCAATGTACTTTTGCTTGGGTTTGAGCCAGCCATGGGGCGCGAGCAGTTGCAGCTTGCCTTGGGCCAGTACGGTGCTTTGGATTTGTGGGTGCTGCGGATCATGCAGGCTCAGGCCCACGTCGGCTTCGCGCAGCAGCAGGCTCCTGACGATCTCCCGGGTCGGTTGGCTCGACAGGGTGCACGGTGTGTCCTGAAAGCGCCGGCGCAGCATAGCCAGGCTTTGCGGCAACAATTGGTTAGCCAAGGGCTGCGTGCACAAGGTGCGCAAGGGCGGGGCGTGATGATGTTTGAGGCGCCCGGCCAGGCGTTGCAACGGTTCCAGCGCTTCATAGAGGTGGGCGATTTCAGCCTGCAGCTCAAGGGTTTCGCGCGTCGCTTGCAAGCGCCCGCGCACACTGGCGAACAGCATGAAGCCCAATTGCTGCTCGGCGTCCTTGAGGGTTGCGTCCACATCGCCCACGGGGAGTTGCAACCATTCGGCGGCGGTGCCGAGATGTCCGGTCTGCAAGATGGCCTGAATCACTTCGATATGACGTAAACGCATCGCCGGAGTCTATGTTCAGTGCGATGGGGTTTCAATGCCTGGGTAAAAAAGAGCGCAGGCATGGGTGAGTGTTGGCTACCGTTAGTGGGTATGTCACTGTCACGGGCAGGGTATACAACGAGTGTATCAATCGAGGGAAAGGGGGAGCCTCAACATGCCATCAAGTCGCTTAAGCGGAAAAATACTCACCCAGCGCGGCTTCACGCGCTGGGCGGTGCTGGTGGTGCTGGTCATTATTGGCTTGTTGGCCTTGGCGCTGGGGCCGCGCTTGTTTGGGGATGTAACGCTGACGGAAATCGCCACTGCCAAGGCGCAGGTGGCTGAGCTGGGCAAGGCTGTCGAGCAGTTCCATCAGGATACCGGCCGCTATCCTACGGATGAGGAGGGCCTGGAGGTGCTGACCGTGCAACCTGCGGCATCAGCCAATGGGAAAGGACCCTACGTCAAGGATGAGTTATTGACCGACCCTTGGGGCGTTGCCTATCAGTACCACTACCCGGCGACCCAGCCCAACACCCCCTTCGACCTGTTTTCATTCGGCAAGGACCGAACCCTGGGCGGCGTCGGCGATAACAAGGATATTACCTACGGCGACCACTGAATCACCTGGCATTCCCCATCGACCTGATTAGAATGACGCATCTGATCATCAACGACCAATGCCGCTCACCCGGCACTTAAAACAACAACAGGTCTGGTCTCACATGCCTCTACCCTCGACGTTTTTCGGGGTAAGGGCCAAACAGCTGCTGGTCTTGGTGACCATTGGCTGCGTGGCTGCTTATCTCCTCAATAATCAAGACGAACGCACCCCGGAAAACCACGCCCTTGAGGCGTTTATCCGTTCCCAGGAACAGGTGAGCGAGCAGGTGGGGGCTGTGCTGGAGATTGCGCTGGTCAGGCAGGTGGTGGCGTATCCCGCTTACGGCACGCCGGGCTACAAGCGTTCGCTGTATGCCGTTGAAGGGGAGCGGGGGCGGTTGCTGGTAACGCTCAAGCAGCTGGACGGTGAGCAGGACGTGGAGGTAACGCAGATGCGCCGGCCGTGATCCCCCGGCCCAGTCAACGCCAGTAATGGCCAGGACTGAGCAGGTCGATAAGGCGGGATCTTATGACGCGAGGGTGGTTTGCGATTCGCGGACGATAATAGTCCCCGACTGGATCAATTTGAATTCATCGCCTTCCAATTTTTCTACACGGTCGCCAATGGCCAGCTTGTAGGTGGTGGTAGGCGTCGAGCCAGCCTGGCTGTCCTGCGCCGGGTTGGATTCCTGGAACTCATGCACCGAATACACGCGTCCTTCCGCGTCTCTGGCATGGAACTGTCCGACAAGTACTGCAGCCATCTGTTTAGAACCTCTGGAGATAAACACTCGATTTGCGGTTCTGTAGACCGTCATGGAGCGGGGTAGTTTACCTATGGGAAAAAAATACTATTCGTTGATGTTTTCAGACGCTTCCTACGCTGGTGAGTGCGTGGCAAACAGCTTCGGGATTATCAAAACCCGCTGGTTAACGCGTCACGAAGGCTCTATAACTAAAGGCTCCTTTAGTCAGATGTCGGGAAAACCTCAATGAGCAAGGTCTATACGATTGCCGTCCTGGTTGGCAGCCTTAGAAAAGAGTCGATCAACCGTAAGGTCGCGTTGGCATTGGCCGAACTGGCCCCTGCCAACCTCAAGTTGAACATTGTGGAAATTGGCGATTTGCCGCTCTACAACGAAGACATCGACGGTACTGCGCCGCCCGCAGCCTACCGTACTTTCCATCAGCAAGTACGCTCATCC
>NZ_VBVZ01001128.1 GCF_005863185.1 Pseudomonas edaphica | reverse complement strand
ACCCGGGCGGCCTTGGCCAAGCCTTCCGGCCCCAAAGAATTCTTCGCATCCAACGACTGCGGCGTCTCGATCAACCCCGGAATCACCGCATTGCAACGAATCCCCAACGCCGCCAACTCCACCGCCAGCGAACGGCACAACCCCGGCACGCCGGCTTTTGCCGCCGCATAATGGCTGTGTTTCTGCCAGCCATACACACCGCCGGCAATCGATGAAATCGCCACCAGCGCGCCGCCCTCTTTCATGTGCCGGCTTGCAGCGCGGAAGGTGCGCATCACCCCTGTGAGGTCGATATTGAGCATCTCGTCCCACAGCTCATCGGTCATCTCCAGCAACGGCGCGCGGCGCAGTAAACCGGCGTTGGCCACGGCATAATCGAGGCGGCCGAAGTGCTGCACGGCGGCCTCGGCCAGGGCGTCTACCGAGGCACTATTGCCCACGTCCAGCGGCAACATCAGGCATTCGCCACCGGCTTCTTTCACCAGGGCCACGGTGGTATGCGGGTCATGGGGATCGGCCGGGAAATACCCGCCGACCACCGCCACGCCGCTGCGCGCATACGCCACGGCGAGGGCTTGGCCGATGCCTGTCTCTTATA
>NZ_VBVZ01001127.1 GCF_005863185.1 Pseudomonas edaphica | reverse complement strand
GGCCACCCTCATTGACTGCGCTTGGCGCGGTCAACGTGACGGTAGTGGTGTTATCAGTACCCGGAGTGTCGGTGACGGTAGTGTTGACCGGCGTTGTACCTGGGACCAGGTTTTCGAAGTGCTCGCCGCCGCTCACGTTGGTGATGGCGGTAGTGACGGTCTGGTCGCCCTTGTAAACGTCATCCGGAGCGACAACGGTCACGCTGCCATTCGACTGATTAACGCCGATGGTAATGGTCTGGCCATTGTCCAAAGTCACAGTCAGCGGATTGGTGATGTTGGTCACTGCCGCGCCGTTTTTATCCACAAGGCTGGCGGTGTAGACGATGTTGCCGCCTTCGCCGACGGTGGTGGTGGCGGTCAGAACCACATCCACTTTGTCGATGGTGTCGTTGATCGTGGTGGTTGCGCCGTTACCTGCAACTTCCAGTTTCTCGAAGTTACCGCCAGCAGTGTCAGTGATCTTGACGGTTTGAGTGCTCTTATCGATGAACACGTCATCGCCAGGCGCCGCAACAGTCACGGAGCCAACGGTGTCGCCAGCCTTGATGGTGATAGTCGAACCGTTATCCAACTTCAGCGTTACATCAGTACCCGCTT
>NZ_VBVZ01001126.1 GCF_005863185.1 Pseudomonas edaphica | reverse complement strand
GCTCAGCTGGCGCCAGTTCACGCAACAGCGCCGCCTTCACGCCATCAAGCCCCAACTGACTGTGCAAATGCTTGCTCATCGACCGCGAGCCACGGGGCTTGGCCAAGGCGGCTTGCACCTTGTCCAGCGGCTTGCTCGGCAACAGGTCAATATGCACAGTGGCTGAGCCGTCACGGTTGATCGCTTCGCGAATCGGCGCCGACAGCGCGTAGATCAAACTGCCCTCGATGCCCATGGCGGTGACGACGCATTCGCCCAGTCGAGGCTTGTCCTCCCCAAGGCCGATGGCGACGTTCTTCAGCGGCGCGCCCGCGAATTTGCTGACCATCAACTCGCTCCAGCCCGACACTTCGAAGCCGCAATTGCTCGGTTGTAGCGCGGCGTAGGGCACGCCTTTATCTTCCAGCAACTTGAGCCAGGCACCGTCGGAGCCCAAACGCGACCAGCTGCCGCCGCCCAAGGCCAGCAACACCGCATTGCTGTGGACAGTTTTATCGCCGTCCGGGCTGTGGATAAGTAAACCGCCGTCGTCGGTCCAGCCCAGCCAGCGATGCCGGGTGTGGATAACCACGCCCTGGTCGCGCAGGCGCTTGAGCCAGGCG
>NZ_VBVZ01001125.1 GCF_005863185.1 Pseudomonas edaphica | reverse complement strand
CGATAGCGGTGTATCAGTCGATTTAAAGTTGACTGACACACAGTTATCGCGGGCAAGCCCGCTCCCACAGTCGTTTTGTGCAAGGCAAAAAAACGGGCGCGACATCCGACGTCGCGCCCGCTGAAGAAACCGCTTTAAATCCTGTTACCTGTCAAATGGCCCTGGCCACCGAAGCCTCTGGCCGACGTGACAACAAGCTCACCAATACAAAACTCACCAGCCCAACCGCCAGGCTGTAGTAGATCGGCGTATTCGCGTCCAAGCCGTCTTTGAACATAAACACCAGCGCCGTCACAAAGCCCAATGTCATGGATGCAATGGCGCCGGAGGTGGTGGCGCGCTTCCAAAAAATTGCGCCCATCAGCGGGATCAGCATGCCGCCCACCAGCAGGTTGTAGGCCAGGGTCAGGGCGCTGATCACGTCGTTGACCACCAGCGCTATACCCAGCACGGCGATACCGGTCAGCATCGTAAACAGACGGTTGATGCTCAGGCTCGACTGCTTGCCGCCACGCAGGCGTGGCAGCAGGTCTTCGGTCAGTACGGTGGAAGCGGCGAGCAGGCCGGCGCTGGCGGTGGACATCATCGCGGCCAGTGCGGCGG
>NZ_VBVZ01001124.1 GCF_005863185.1 Pseudomonas edaphica | reverse complement strand
CGCATCATTGCCAGTTGGCGCAGCGGATCATTCAGCGGCTCATGCACGGCGGTGGCCAGCCACTGCGGGCACTGCGGGTCGGTGCGCTGCGGGGTGAAGTCGGCCAGTTGCTGCAGCAAGGTTTTTTGCAGTTGGTCCAGCCGTGGTCGGATCTGTTTTACCAAGTCCGGGCGCGGGTCGTCCGGGGCTTTGCCCTGGAACTGCCAGTCGGACAGGTGGGTGTATTGCACCAGCTTATTGGCTTCGATCTGCGCCGAGAAAAATTGCTCGGCGGCAGAAGGGTCGAGTTTGTAGTTGGGAGCTTGGGCGGCGACGCTGGCGATCACCTCTTGTTCGCGCTTTTTGTCCTCTACGGGCTTGTGGCTGTCCCATTTGATCAGGGCTACCTGATCGGCAATCTCCAGGCGCTCGGCGATGCTGTTGAGCAAAGGCTCCAGAGTGGGCGGCGCTGCGCTGGCACTGACGCTGACAAATAACAGAGCGAACACAAGTCGATGTTTCAAAGCGGATCTCCTGTGGGAACTGGCTTGCCTGCGATGCGGGCAACTCGGGGCATCAGGTATACCCAGCGGATGCCATCGCAGGCAAGCCAGCTCCGACATTT
>NZ_VBVZ01001123.1 GCF_005863185.1 Pseudomonas edaphica | reverse complement strand
ACGCACACGCCAGAAACCCCACCGATGATTCGGAGTGGAGAGTGTGTGAGCGCTTTGCGGATAGTCGGCTCTGGATTTCCCGCCACGTGCTGACTAAACAGCCGCCCGACAGCATTATCCTGATAGACCGTTGGTACCCCTCAGATGCCGCGTTTCGCCGGACAGTCCCGTTCGCAGACATACTGCAGTTAAACCTGGACCGACACGTACGAGTGCCAGACCTGCATGTGGGCGTTATCACTGACCCCGAGATTTCATGGTCAAGGGCAGCGCAACGACGGCGCGGGTTGGGCAGTACGTTGATCCATACGCTGCAGGAGCATGTCGAATGTACCCAGGCGTTTTTGCGAGCGGCGGGTGATCAGGGCTGGGTTTTGTGCCGTAATGAAGGGGCGATTGAACAGGCGACGGGGCAGGTGGTTGCTGAGATTTATGCTGTTCTTTGAGGTGTTTTTTTGTGGCGATCCGGTTGGTTGATGCCTCTGTTTCCACCAGAGATGCAGATGGGCGAGCCTCACTAAGATACTCGCCCATCTGCATGGATTAATCCGCGATCAGTAAGCCGATGGCAGGAACAATCAACGCCGTACTGATCGCCATCGACAGCACATTACCAATATACG
>NZ_VBVZ01001122.1 GCF_005863185.1 Pseudomonas edaphica | reverse complement strand
GCAGGCGGGTTTGATCAATGAGCTGGCGGCGGATCGCGATGAGCTGCTGGCCAAGTCCCGCGCCTGGATTTTGGCCAATCCCGAGGCCAAACAACCGTGGGACAACAAGGGCTACCAGATCCCCGGCGGCACGCCGTCAAACCCAAAAGTTGCGCAGATGCTGGCCATCGCGCCGTCGATTTTGCGCAGTAAAACCAATGGCTGCTTCCCCGCGCCGGAGAAAATTCTCTGTGCGGCTGTAGAAGGCGCCCAAGTGGATTTCGACACTGCGCACCTGATCGAAACCCGCTACTTCACCGAGCTGGTCACCGGGCAAGTGGCGAAAAACATGATTGGCACCTTCTGGTTTCAGCTCAATGAGATCAACGCCGGCAGCTCACGGCCGAAAGGTTTTGCCCCTTATGTCACGCGTAAGGTGGGCGTGCTGGGCGCCGGGATGATGGGCGCGGGCATTGCGTATGTGAGTGCTTGTGCGGGCGTTGAGGTGGTGCTCAAGGACATCAACCTGGCGGCGGCCGAGAAGGGCAAGGCGCATTCTGCCGTGCTGCTGGACAAGAAAGTCAGTCGTGGGCAATTGACCGCCGAACAGCGGGAAAGCACCTTGGCGCGGATTCATCCTACGG
>NZ_VBVZ01001121.1 GCF_005863185.1 Pseudomonas edaphica | reverse complement strand
TCGAGTGTTGACGCGCAGCTCGGTGGCGGACAGCGGCTCGACGTCGATCAAGTAGAACTTCGAGAGGGGAAATTGCATGACGTACAGCAGGGCGGCACGGATCACGAAGGGGTGGGTGACGGCCACGACGTGGCCGGGGTGGCTTTCGAGGGATTTGATCCAGCGCCCAACCCGCGTGCAGAGCTGCTCTACCGACTCACCGCCATGGGGTGCGGCGGCGCTGTCGGTCATCCAGGCCGCCAAGGCGTCGGGGGCCAATTGATCGATGGCTTGGCCTTTCCAGGCGCCGAAATCAACATCACGCAAAGCATTTTCGATCTGCGCGTCGGCACCGAACAGGCCCGCCGTCTGACGGCTTCTGGCCTCGGGCGCGCTGACTAACCGCGTGGTTTTCTTGAAACGCCCGGCCAGGGATAACGCCGCTCCTTGCCAATCCATCGCGACAGACTCGTCATCGGGAAAACGCCCGTGCTTTTGCAGCGGCGTGACGGCATGGCAAATCAAGGTCAACCGGGTGGCCTGCATCACTCTTCACTCTGTTTCATGGCGCAGTCCGCGGAGACTGGCGAGGTTGTCTCGATATATTACAACACACATGAAACAGGATGCCTCTCGGTACTCAGC
>NZ_VBVZ01001120.1 GCF_005863185.1 Pseudomonas edaphica | reverse complement strand
GCGGGTTACGACTATTCGGGCCTGCTGCTGCAAGTGGGCATCACCCCGGAACTGCTGAGCGAACCCCGCGCCCGCATCGCCCCCGAGCAATTTACCCGGCTGTTGCAAATGCTGTGGCTGGGGCTGGACGACGAATACCTGGGGTTTGCCGAAGGCCCGAGCAAGCGCGGCACCTTCGCCATGATGTGCCACGCGCTGATTCACTGCCGCACCCTGGAGAAGGCTCTGGAACGCGGCTTATTATTTTATAGCCTATTCCCGCAGGGTCCGCGCTGGCAGCTGACCAGAGAAGGCGATTTGGCCCGCTTGAGCCTGGACGATTCGCAGCTGTGGGACCCGGACCACTTTCTCAGCGAGTGCCTGCTGGTGATCTGGCATCGCCTGGGCAGCTGGTTGATCGGCCAGCGCATCCGGCTACAGCAAGCCACGTTCAGCTATCCGATGCCGGCCCATGCGGGCGAATATGACCTGCTGTTCCCCTGCCCTCAGGTATTTGGCGCGCCGAACAGCAGCCTGGTGTTTCCCGCCCGTTACCTGAGCCTGCCGTTGTTGCAGGACGAGCGCACCCTCAAGCACTTTCTCGAGCGCTCGCCCGCTGACCTGTTGTCGCGACCGGATGAGGGC